>JAZADA010000186.1:0-7823 GCA_036124135.1 Planctomycetota bacterium
AATGGTGCGGAAATGGATGGAGGTAATTGCCACTGAGCATCCACCCAGTAAACCGTGGCAGTTTGAGGTTGACGGTTCCAGCGGGCAGCCCGGGGAGCGGTCACAGAAACCTGGCTTGTCCCTTCTACGGCAGAGGTTAAGCGTATCCAACTTTGTCCGGCAGAGAGGACAAGGTCATCTTGCGTGGTCTCCGTACCTCGATCGAGTACTTCATCGTTGCTGGCTGTGACACTCGTGACGTGGCTGGCTGTTGCTTTACCGGTGCCTTGGCGAGCCAGCCAGTCCAGTAGTTCTCGGCCAGCTTGTCGTGTTGCCGTGAAGCGGCTGGCACCGCCAACGGGAAGTGTCCAGTCCAGCAGTTGTCCGGGAAGGTAATTCCCCTCGGCATCACGAATGCCGGCGAGGAGCATGACTTCCGTTCCGATCGGAGCGACGCTGGTTGCAGGCGTGATAATGATTTGGCTAGCTGGATTACCGGCGGGCCCGGCGGCCGGAGGAGTAGGTTGTGGGTTTGCTGTGGCAGGGGGCGAGGTAACGCCTGGCTGAGGGCATGGTGCCGGTCGGTCAGGGCGAGAAAAGGCCGGTCGAGGTAAACCAGGAATCTGTCCGGCGCCGAGAGGATTGACGAATTGAGTGGTTGCCGGCGCCGGTTCAAAGAGTCGCCGCCCGGTTGGGTCGATCCTGGGAAGCCGCGTTGTTGAGCAACTGCTAAGCGTCAGCGCGCACAGGATCCATGCATAAAGCCAACCATGCGTTAGTTTATGGGGATGCGTCATGATCACTTAAAACCCGTGTCAGCAATGATGAAATGAGCGCAGACGGGGGGCGCAACAAACTCTACCACCTGATCGAGAGCCAAGTGGTAATTGCCCCAGGTGTGGATCGTGAGAAGCTGGGAATCAGGACCGATTGTAGCGACCAGGCAGGAAATGCCGAGCTGCATTCGAACTAGCTGAAGGCAGCAGACAGATCATCCAGCACACCCTGTTCGGAAGAGGAGATCTTGTTACCCAGTCCCAGGATTCCTCCGGTGGCTTCGGCAACCGATCTTGCACGTGTGATGATCTGGCCCTGAAGGTTTTCCTTGGTTTCAGCAGTCAACGTTTCACAGAGGGCGCGGATGTAGTCCTTCCAGGTATCCAGCAGATCGCCACCAGGTTGGTTGTTCAGCCAGTCTTCAAGTAATTGGTGAGCGGGACCTGATTCACCCAGTCCCTGTTCGGCAGCGGCCGTCAGGATCGATGCCCGTTCCTTGTCATCGAGCTTACCGTCCGACCAGGCAACCTGGACGATGGGAATCAAGGAAACGGCAGCGAAGGTTTCTGGTTGAATATCAGCCTCCAGCAATTGCTGTAAGGTTGCGGAATCTTCAATTCCAGAAACTGTGGACAACTGTTGTAAGCGTTCCGCAGCTGCTGTTTCGGAGCGTAATTGCTCCAGCAGTTGGTTGTTCTGTCTGGCAAAAAAAGATTCTTCCAGGGCTCTGCGGCGATTGCCAAGTACTTCGTGATTCATAGAATTTGCTCGTAGGTTGCAGAAAACAGGGGTAATCAGGAAAATTTACACGTCATCCCAGGGGTTCCGGGCACTTCTTACTAGCTGCCTATTCTAGCGATGAACGGTCCGAGTAACCAAGCCGGGGTATAAAGTCCCAGGACGATCTTGCCATTTTTCCCCATTCTAGCGAGAATACGGTGGCTAGGATGGTTTTTGTCTATTTGGGGATTCCCAGCCTATAGGAAATCCCGGTTCAGTTGGCGATTACTGTAGAAAATCAACGAGATTTATACAGGATTCAGCTGGCTTCAAGGAGTAATGGAATGCTTATTCGCTCACGTCAACGGATCTTGAGTTTTCTAGCGGGTTGTGTGGCTGTTTGTGCCGTCGGCCTACAGGTCGATGGGGAAGAACTTTCCCTGGCGATTTCCAAGTCAGCCAGGCAGGACCTGGAAAGTATTGCCCAGCAACTGCGTGAGGACAGCCCGGCATTTGTCGTCTGGTCAGCAGAGACGAAAGCGGAGCGACACCAGGAGTTGTCTGCCGCATTAAAAGATCTTGATGCGTTGTTGAAGCGAAGCGGTGAAGATCGTGAGGAAGGGTGGAAGAAATATCTTCGCTGGGATGCTGTGCAGGAACAATTGAGTGCTGAGAAGCCAGATATTCGCCAGTTGCAACCAGCTCTCGCGCAGTTTTATAAGAATCATAATGGCCTGGAGATGGGGCAGTTCACAGGAGTTCGTAACACGTTACGTGACTACATGAACGCCCTCGTTTTTCAGAATGCCGAAGGTGCCAAGAAATCGCATACTGCGCAGATGGCCCAGTTGAGTAAGCGGCTGGATGCTTACTTGAAACAACCCAACAGTGAAGATGCCTGGGCGATTGGGCGAGGAGTCGGCTGGTTGGTGCGTTCCCGCCAGGCGCCCGAAATGCGTGCCCGGTTAAGCAAAGCTTTTGCAAACGATAATCTCGTGTTGCAGGCGTCGCAGCGTTTCGTGGAAATCAATGGAAGTTCTGAGGTCGAGGATACGACAGATATCACGGATGTTATTCTTGGCACATCGATCACGGGCGTTGCGGAAACCAAGGGGCTGATCACCGCGGCCATGGTCCCCAACAAGGATCGTGTCTCGATTGATATTCGCTTGAAGGGAGAGACAACGTCGAAGAATGTAGGGACCAATCGGGGTGTGGTGATTCATAACCGTGGTGTTACACAGATTGATGCGACCAAGCGCGTGTATTTTGACCTGACGGGAATTCACAGTGATCCGGCCGAGGCCAAGTGTACCACGGATTCGACGATCGATAGCATCGAGGCCAAGTCCGAACTGATGCACCGTATCGCCTGGAAGCGAGTTGGTAAAACCAAGCAGAAAGCTAACTCGATCGCCTCGCAGCATGCCGAAGTTCGTGTGGAAGAATCGGTCGATACCCAGGCAGGTGAAATGCTTGGTAAGGTCAGTGAGACTTACCAGGAACAGTTTCGCAAGCCATTGTTGCGACGTGACGGTTTTCCCGAAGTGCTGCTTGGGCAGTCTACGAAGGACGATTTGACGATCCAGCTGAAACAGATTGGGCGATTTCAAGTGGCTGCAGCCACGCCCGCTCCAGCGCTGACCGCACCGCGTGATTTGGCTGTGCGGATCCATGAATCCCTGGTGCGAAACCTGTCCGAGACGGCCCTGGCCGGTGTGACGTTGACAGATGAAGGCCTGGAGGAACTGCTCAGGGAGGCAGGTGCTGAGGTACCGGAAGAATTGCAGATTTCGCCTGATCGGGAGTCCTGGTCCATCACGTTTTCCTCTTCACGCCCGATTAGCGTCGAGTTTCGGCAGAACAAAGTGACGATCGCAATCCGTGGGCGAAGATTTACCCAGGGTGAACGCAATATCGCCGACCCCATTCGGATTGCCGCGACCTACCGGTTGGAAAAAGTTGGGAAAGGAAGCAAGTTGACCCGGGATGGAGAGGTGGCGATCGATTTTATTGGCCGTGAAACCTTGAATGCCAGGCAAGTTGCTTTTCGAACGGTCTTGCGACGAAAATTCGGAGCCCTCTTTAAGCCAGAATTTGCCAGTGAAGGTCTGCAGCTACCCGGTGCCATGGAGAAACTGGGAGCACTTGAGGTCAGCGAACTTAGTTCAGCAAATGGCTGGTTTGTCCTGAGCTGGAAAATATCAGAAAAAGTCCTCAAAACCGCCAGGCTCGTGGATTAAAAGGCCAGAAGGGTTCCGCCCTGGTTTCAGTAGCCTCAGGGGAAATCGGATAAGCCATGGATCGCTGGGTAGAAATTGAATTCGACTGTTTGCCACTGAGAACCATTGGCAGACTCGAGATTCCTCTCGATGCTTCTCCCGCCTACCAGGCCAAGTGTGCACGGATCAAGGAAGCAATTGAACAACACGGTTCCCACAATAGCTATTACCTCCATAATGCCCAATTGACATTCTACCTGACCAATTCTGCGGACCAGGGAATGTTGCAGTTTAGTTTCGAGGGGACGCTGCTGACCAATGAAAATGATCAGCAGACGCAGGAATGCTACCTGCAGGCCAAGCTGATCCGTGAGACCTGTGATTGGCTGACCCAGCCTGTTGTTGACTGGTTTGAGCAGAGCGTCAGGTATGCGGTTGCGGTCGAATTCGATCGATATATCCAGGCTGGAGACCTTGAGAAGACCAAGGAACGGATGAGTAGCCTGGAAGCTTCCCAGGATGCCTCGCAGGCTTACCTGGGCATGTATCTATAGAAATCGCGATGCCTGGGTTGCCTGTCTCCGAGAAGATGGGGTAGTCACGAGTTTTGGGGGAAAGCGTTTCACTCCCTCTAAAATTATGCTTCGCAATTGCAGAATTAGGTGCAAGATTGTACCATTCCTCGACGATAACAGCCTTGCCGATTGAAGCTCTCATCATTGCGTGAGCAGGTAGATGGGGACCGGACCAGGTCACTGGTGCGGGGGGAACAGTCGACACGGCTAAGGCGTAGGCTTGCCAGGCAAGTCAGTTTCAGAGTTCCCCCCCTCGATCCGGATTCCCGTAAATCGTGCTTCATCTTGCTTCATTGATTGGTCGGTCCACGTGCTTGCTGGTACTGGCCCTTGTCCTGCTGGTAACCGCCTTGGTTGGTTGTCATCCGACGCAACCGTTCTACTTTTGTGAAGGTGATCCCCTGGCGCATTACCTGGACCAGGCCACGGACCTGGAGTACCCGGATGTTTACCAGCCTCGCCTGGAAGAAGTGGAAAAGGCCGTCGCCCCGATCACGCTGAGCAATGCGGAGATCGGCGACTCATGGGACATCACGCTGGAGGAGACAGTTTCGATCGCCTTGCAAAACAGTAAGGTGATTCGCAATCTGGGTTCAGTCACACCCTTTGGATTTGCGGATGGCCTCACGAGTCGAACCGTCGGATCCGCAACGGTTTACGATCCGGCGATTTTCGAAACAGATCCGACGGCTGGCGTGGAAGCCGCCCTGTCAAATTTTGACGCGGCCTTTACGACCAGTATTTTCTGGCAAAAGACCGATCGCCCGCAGAATGTCACTCCTAGCTTTGGTTTCGTGCCGGTTCTTTTCCAGCAGGACCTGGGGCAAATGGATATGTCGTTATCCAAGCGGACCGCCTCGGGTACGATTTTCACGGTGCGAAATCAGACCACGTATGATCGTAATAACCGGGGATTCGGCCGTGCCTTGCCCAGTGACTGGTTCACGGCAATGGAGTTTGAAACCAACCAGCCGTTATTGCGGGGACGTGGTACCCAGGTGAATCGTATTCCCGTGGTATTGGCCCGGATCAACACCGATGTCAGCCTGGCCAGCTTTGAGTCCAGCGTGCGAAACCTGGTGATGGATATCGAGAATAGTTACTGGGATCTGCATTACGCCTATCGAAACCTGGAAACGACCAAGATTGCCCGTGACAGTGCCCAGGTGACCTGGAAGATTGCTTTCGAGAAGCGCAAGGGTGGCGTGGAAACGATCCAGGCTGAATCCCAGGCGAAGGAACAATACTTCTTTTTTCGGTCCCAGGTGGAATCTGCCTGGCGGGACTTGTTAAACACCGAGAATCGTTTGCGTTGGCTGATGGGATTGTCGCCAACCGATGGACGTGTATTGCGTCCGATCGATGAGCCGGTGCAGGCGCGTGTCCAGTTTGAATGGCAGGACGTGCACGCTGAATCCTTGATACGCAGTACCGAGTTGCGTCAACAGAAGTGGGCCATCCAGCGGCGCGAGTTGGAATTGATCGCAGCCCGTAACCAGTTGCTTCCGGAATTAAACCTGGTGGCCCTCTATCGTTGGCTGGGACTGGGAGATGACCTGGTCGAATCCAGTCGGCGAGGCTTTAATTTCGTTCAACCGGGCTCACTGGCCTGGGATGAATTGACGGAAGGAAATTACCAGGAAGTACGACTGGGTATTGATTTTACTCCTCCCAAGCTGGGATCTCGCCAGGAAATGGCAGGGGTTCGCAACGCCCAGTTGCAAATCGCTCGTGAAAAAGCACGCCTGGAAGATATGGAACTAAATACGTCGCACCTGCTGACCGTGGCGATGCGCAACCTGGACAGCAATTACGAGTTGGCTGAATCTCATTTCAATCGCTGGGCTGCTTCCCAGCAGGAAGTTAATTCAGCGGAAGCCCTCTACAAGGGTGGTAAGGCCACCCTGGATCTCGTCCTGGAAGCGCAGCGACGTCGTGCCCAGGCCCAGGTGGACTACTATCGCGCCCTTGTAGATCACACCAAGTCGATTGCGGATGTCCATTATCGCAAGGGATCATTGCTGGAATATTGTCATGTCCAATTGGCAGAAGGACCGTGGCCCCAGAAAGCATACTGGGACGCCTGGGGGCATGCCCGACGTCGCGCATCGAGTCGTCACCTGGATTACGGCTGGACGCGACCGGACGTGATCAGTCGCGGTACGTTGCCTCAAACGGCCGGAGAAATTGCTCCTTCCATAGAGGGGATTCCCGAGATGGCTGAACCCATTCCGGTTCCCGCAGATCCCGTTCCCCTTGATGAAGGCCAGGAACCTGGTAATAAACCGCAATCCGAGTCGATCTTGAAGCCGCAACCGCTTAGTACAACCCCGGTGGGAACCGGAGTCGTGGTTCCCGTGTCGGCCGAGATGGAAGGGGCATCCAGTCCCGGTCAAGTGGCTCCGATTGCAACGTTGCCCGATCCTGTCAGTGGGGATTTGGAAACGGAACAGATCCAGGCCGTTTCTCCCGCTACCAACCGATAGAAGTTACCGGATCGGTACCAGGGGCTGCCTTCTTGCTGTCTCTTGCTTTAGAATGCACCCGTGATATGAGAGTGCGTTGAAGGTGGGAGCTACTATGTTTATTAGTTTTGACGGCGTTGATGGTGTGGGCAAGTCTACCCAGGCAGCGCAGTTCGTTGAATGGCTCCAGGAACAGGGGCACCAGGTACTCAGGTGCCGTGACCCAGGTAGTACCGAACTGGGTGAACGACTACGAACCCTGGTGCTCAAGGATACCAAGATTAGTATCGCAGCCGGCAGTGAAATGTTGCTCTACATGGCAGCACGTGCCCAGCTTGTGTCCGAAGTAATCCAGCCTGCCCTGGCCGCTGGAAAGGTCGTGGTTTCTGATCGCTTCTTACTGGCTAACGTGGTTTACCAGGGACATGCGGCGGGACTCGATCCCCAGGATATCTGGGACGTAGGAGGAGTCGCCACGGGAGGCCTGGAACCAGATTTGACTGTCGTCCTCGATATGCCGCTGGAAAAAGCGGTAGGCAGGATTGGACGAGAACTGGATCGAATGGAAGCAAGGGGATTGGAGTTCCTGGAAAAGGTTCGCCAGGGATTTCTTCGGGAAGCAGAGCGATCTCCGGATCGCATCGTGGTGGTGAATGCCGACCAGGAGATTCCGCAGGTGCAGCATGATATCCGCCAGGTTGCCAGTCGTTGTCTAAACGTTTCCTGAGCAGGAAGGGCTCCTCCAGGAAGGTCGCGAAAGGAAATCATTTGCTATGAGTTGGCAGGATGTACTCGGGCACGATCGGCAATTCCAATGGTTCCATCAGCAGTACAGCAGCGGGCGACTGGGAAGCAGCTTCCTGTTTGTCGGTCCCTCCGGAATCGGCAAACGTACTTTTGCCTTGAAACTGGCCCAGGCACTCCTCTGTGATGAAGATCCGGATGGTTCCCTGGTTCCATGTGAAACGTGCTCCGCCTGCCAGCAGGTAAAGTCTTCCTCGCATCCAGACTTATTGACCCTGCGCAAGAAGGATGACAAGTCGGTCATCCAGGTAAGCCAGTTGGTCGGAGAAAAAGAACGTCGG
>JAZADA010000187.1:0-4024 GCA_036124135.1 Planctomycetota bacterium
ACCTCGATCACAAGGCGCTCTTTGAAATCCACCGAAAAGCAATGGCCCAGGCAATCCACAAGGCGATGTGCAACGAGCCCTCGATCGACTGGTTGTTAGAAAACCAGGACAAGATCACCCACAAGTACTATCAACGCGGATTGGACGGCGAACTGTAGGTTCATTCTGTACACGCTTACGACAGATACCCCTGGCGTCTTGCCTGCACACGCCAGGGGTACCCGAACCACCTGGCCAGGCCGCCAATGCGTCTTGGCCAGGCTGCTCGATCGCATGACTCCGCTGACCAACACTTCAGCGTCCTTGAATTCATACGGAGCACCTATCGCATGAACAAAATGGCTGTTCTCCTGGCCTGGTGCCTTGCCTGCCTGTCAACAAACGTTGCTTACTCCAATCCACCTAACGTGGTCGTGTTTCTTGCCGATGACCAGGGCTGGGGAGATCTCAGTGCCAGTGGCAACACGAATCTGGCGACGCCACATATCGATTCGCTGGCCCGCGACGGTGCATCCCTGGCGAATTTCTACGTATGCCAGGTTTGCGCTCCCACCCGGGCTGAATTACTGACCGGTCGGTATTACCCGCGTACCGGAGTCAGTGGCGTTAGTCGTGGAGAAGGACGACTGAATTACGATGAGACAACGATCGCAGACCTCATGAAACGTGGGGGCTACGCGACCGGTTGTTTCGGCAAGTGGCACAACGGGACCCAGCCTCCCTATCATCCAAATAACCGTGGATTCGACGAGTTTTACGGTTTTACGTCCGGCCATTGGGGTCACTACTTCAGCCCCCCCCTGGATCACAACGGTAAACATGTGCGTGGCAAGGGATTCGTTGTCAACGACTTTACGGATCACGCCCTGGCCTTTATCGAAGCAAATAAGCAGCAGCCTTTTTTTTGCTACCTGCCTTACAACACGCCACACTCACCGATGATGGTGCCCGACCGCTTTTACGCAAAGTTCGACGGCAAGGATCCAGTCATGCGTCATCGCGATGTATCGCGTGAAGATGTAATGATGACCCGTGCAGCCCTGGCCATGTGCGAAAATATCGACTGGAACGTGGGACGAGTCCTGAAAAAACTTGATGACCTTGAGCTTCGCGAAAACACGATCGTGATCTACTTCTCCGACAACGGCCCCAATTCATATCGTTGGAACGGGGGCATGAAAGGGCGCAAAGGAGCGATCGACGAAGGCGGATTACGTTCCCCTTTCTTCATTCGGTGGCCCCGGAAAATCCGACCGGAGAAAACCATTCCGCAGATCGCCGGAGCGATCGACTTGCTACCCACCCTACTGGAGCTGACGAATGTTCCCAGCCAACTGAACAAGCGGAAGCCGCTGGACGGTCGCAGCCTCGCCCCCTTGCTGCTTACCGATGTAGCCAAGTGGGCGCCACGGTCGTTATTCTCCATCAAGAACAACCTGGTCAGTGTGCGGACACAGCAATACCGCCTGGATGCCGCCGGGAAACTGTACGACATCGAATCCGATCCCGGACAACGCATTGATGTTGCAGCCCGGCACGCCACGCTGGCGTCAGAACTAGGACAATTAGCGAAACAGCATAACGCCGAAATGCAAAGGTATTTCAAGGCGAATGCCAATCGACCCTTTACGGTCGGATACGGACCGTCTACCACGTTAACTGCCCGCGATGGTATCGGCCATGGAAACATCCGGCGTAGTGTCAAGTCGCCCAATAACTCGTTCTTCACCAACTGGACCGCCGTCGACGATTTCATCACCTGGGATGTCGACATTGGAAAATCTGGCAAGTACGAAGTTATCGTGTTTTACACCTGTGCCCGTGGAAACGAGGGTGCCACGCTGCAGCTATCCATCACGAATGGTGCCTCGACAAGAGCGATTGTCAACGAGGTGTTTGATCCACCTCTCTACGACAAGTCGAAGGAACGTGTCGCCAAGTCCCATTACTTCGTGAAAGACTTTAAACCGCTTAGCCTTGGAACGCTTCACCTGGACAAGGGAAAGGGAACGCTCAGGCTGAAGGCGAGCGACATGAAGGGTCAGCAAGTCATCGACGTGCACTCCCTTGACTTGCTGGTTCGATAGAAGAAATGCTTTTCTCGAACCAACTGGAATGCGAGAAACAGCCATTCTCACGGACCGTTTACCGGGTCAACCGATCAAGCGCCACCTTGATAAAGTGAACGCCGTCTTGATTCATGAATACCGTGCCCACGTGCTGGGCGTCGAGCTGGATGGTTCGCGCCGAATAATAACGTGCTGCAATCTTTGTTTCTGGTAAGAGAACGACCGATCGCCTGGCATCCCATGTCTGACCATCATCCGATGCGAGATTGAAACGCAGCCCCTTGTTGTCGTGTCCAATACCCCATGTCACCAGGACACGTCCATCGGCGAGCGCTGTCAGGTATCTCCCCTCCGCGTTGTCCCGCTGATCGGGGATCGCAGGAAAGCCGTCAACCGTGGTCCAGTTCTGACCATCGTCCTTTGAATGCAGTAACACGGGCCCCATCGCCAGGAGTGTTCCCTTGGCGGTCCGCGTGATCTGCTGGAACTCGTGCTGCTTACGATCTGGCCCCAGGAGCCTGAACACGGTCAGGATCGCCTGCTGCGGGTCGAACAATCGAGGAGTTCCCACACGCAAGGGGAGCAACCAGCGGGTGCCGCCCCAGGCAAGCACGTTGTGCCGAACTGCTCCAAGATGCTTTCCGTCCACGGGTCCGATCAGTTTCTGCATGCTCCAGGTGCGTCCCTCGTCTGAGCTGATCGTATAGAGCAGCGCACGCTCGTAATATCCATCCTTCGCTTTATCATCGGCGATGTAGTTCCAGGTCACCAGGATCCGGCCATCGGGCAGTGTGTCGGCAGTACCTGGATAAATCTCAAACCTCTTTACCTCACGGATTTCGGCAGGCCGCCTGGCCGTCGTGGCAATTGATCGTGGCTCGGACCACGTGGCTCCATCGTCCGTCGATCGTGAACACATCAACACGTTCTTGCCCTGGTAAACCACAACCAGTGTGCCATCGTCAGCTCGACAGATCGAGGGATGGATATGCCCACCGATACGCGCTGCGAGAATGGAAACCGGTTTCTCCTCGGCACGCAATGACTGGCACGTGGTCAGCAACAACAGCACGAACACGAGACGGATGCCACCTACACTCCTGCATGCACGATTGATCGTCTTCTCGAGAAATGTCATCGGAATTCCTTTCGGTTTAATCGGTAGGTCAACGACTTTCCATTCGCCACAACACTCGGCACTCCAGTGGGTAGTCCGTTAACATGCCATCAATCCCCGCGTCGCGAGCCTTTTTCCAGGCGACCGGCTCACGGCGAGTATCACCAGGACCGGCATAATTAAACAACACCTGCTTCTTGCGCTGGTGCAGGCGTTTTACTTCTTCGCGAGTTGGGACGAACTGCAGCAGAAATACATCCAGGAAGTCTTCCTTGATACGGGCATCAAGCTCCTGCCGGTTCACGTTTTGTCCAATTCGAAACCGCGGATTAAGTTTCTTTAACCGCTGGCTGGTTGCCATATCCTGGTCGAATGCGAAGGACTCGTTCCACAGTCCGGTTTTCTCCACGAGCGATACGAGCTTCGCTTCACCAGCGGGCGTGAGCTGTTTCACATTGAGGGCGACGATCGTCGTCCCACGTTTGCGATCCTTCACCAACTGGAGGGTCTGCTCTAACGTCGGGATGAGAACGCCTGCGAAGGCCGGACTGAACCAACTGCCTGCGTCGAGCTTCCTGGATTCCTTCAGCGTTATATCGCGAATGGAGCGACTTGGCCCATTGGTTGTCCGTTCCACGCTGTCATCATGGAGAACTACCAGGTGGCCATCTTTAGTTGTCCGAATATCAAGCTCGAATCCAATTCCCAGCTCGAGACAGGCCGAAAATGCAGGAATTGTATTTTCCGGTGCATGTCGCAACAGGCCACGATGGGCAACTGGAATCGGATCAGCAGCCTGGGTGATGCCAAGGTGGCTCACGCAGAGCATTAAGGCGAC
>JAZADA010000188.1:0-2014 GCA_036124135.1 Planctomycetota bacterium
GGGACATTGCGATATCACGATGCTTTTGAGTCAGCACCAGGACGCCGAGTTTCTTCATGAGGCTGGAAGGTTTCTGGGATTTTCAGCAATTCGTGGGTCCTCGCGTCGCGGTGCCGTGCCGGCTTTGCGGCGCATGTTGCGAGAACCAGGGAAGATGAACCTGGGGATTACTCCTGATGGTCCGTTGGGGCCACGTCGAGAAATGGCCCAGGGGCCGGTTTACCTGGCCGCAAAATTGGGGATGCCACTGGTTTGCCTGGGGTTTGGCTATGATCGTCCCTGGCGCATTCGCAAGGCGTGGGACCAGTTTGCGATACCGCGACCGTTTAGCCGTGCTCGTGCTATCTTTGGTCCGCGCATCCGAATACCCGAGAAATTGGATCGCACCCAGTTGGCATGTTATGCCCAGCAGGTAGAGGAGTTGCTTAATGATCTCACCCTGGAGGCTGAAGCCTGGGCAGCTCGAGGTGGTCGTTGCAAACTTCAGCAGTCGTTTCGGCCACGTTCTGAAATGTTTTGTAAGGCTGCCTAGTGGTGGTTGGCTGTTCCGGGGGCATGATCGCGGTAGCAGGTGGATATCCAGACAGCTCAACGTCTGGTAGATTTTCTGGAATGTTGTTATCCAGTTTTGTCCCTGGCGACTGATCAAGGCGAGGGGAAATCGCGATGAATGGGATCGACGTCAACATGGAATCTGGAGAAGCGGGCGACCCATCCCAGGAGGTCTGGTCGGTCACGGAACTGACCCGTCGTATCAAGGACCAGTTGGAAACTAAGTTTCCGGCCATCTGGGTCAGCGGCGAATTGTCTGACCTGGCCCGGCCGCGTTCCGGGCACGTCTATTTCACGCTGAAAGATGCTGATGCCCAGGTGCGAGGTGTTATCTGGAAAGGTGTTGCCAGTCGCCTTCCATTTGATTTGGATGATGGCCTGGAAGTACTTTGTCATGGCCAGATCGATGTCTATCCGCCGCGTGGTAGTTACCAATTGATTGTGCGGAAGATTGAGCCCATGGGCCTGGGGGCCTTGCAGCAGGCTTTCCGCGCTTTGCACGACAAGCTGAAAGCCGAGGGTTTGTTTGAGGCTGCTCATAAGCAACCGCTACCTTCTTGTCCAGGTCGTATTGCCGTGGTGACCAGTCCTACGGGAGCGGCGATCCGTGACTTCTATGAGGTCTTGCGACGTCGCTGGCCCCTGGCCGAAGTCCTGGTGATACCCTGTCGAGTCCAGGGAGCAGGAGCGAGCCAGGAAATTGCGACAGCCATTGAAATGGCTAACCGTGTGCAACCGGCTGCCGACGTGGTGGTTGTGACGCGTGGTGGCGGCAGCCTGGAAGACTTGTGGTGTTTTAATGAAGAACCGGTCATCCGGGCAGTGTTTGCATCGCGGCTTCCCGTGGTTTCCGCCGTTGGTCACGAGATTGACGTTACGCTTTGTGACCTGGTCGCTGATTTGCGAGCCTTGACTCCTACCGAGGCTGCAGAGCGTATCGTACCAGCAGCTGCAGAGATCAAGGCAAAGCTGGCGACGGATCTGCAACGCATGTCTCATGCGCTCAAGCATCATCTGTCAGCTTCAAGGGATCGTCTGTTAGCATTGTCGGAGCGTCGTGTCCTCAGGCGACCCGGTGAGCGATTGGAAATGTTGAGCCAGCAGTTAGATGACCTGGAGCGGCGCGGTGCACGTGCACTGTCAGAGTGCTGGACCCGTTGCCAGGATAAACTGCGAGGCGTGTCCGCGCAGCTGGAATCCTTGAGTCCACTGGGAGTGTTGTCACGGGGATATAGCGTAACGCGACGGGCGCCGGTTGGGGACGTTGTTACGGATGCCACGTCGCTGGAGGCCGGGCAATTAATTAATACTCGGCTGGCCAAGGGATCGGTAATCAGTCGCGTGGAAGAAACCAAGTTAGACGAGTCTTGAGAGCAATCCTGGAAGGAGTAAATGGTCAAGTGGCGAAGAAAAAAACAGGCAAGTCAGCCAGCAAGCAGGTGTCGTTTGAGGAGTCCCTGCA
>JAZADA010000189.1:0-6835 GCA_036124135.1 Planctomycetota bacterium
CTCCACCAGGAGATAAAAATACCGGGTTGGTGAATGGAGAACAGCTGTTCCAAACCCTGGGTTGTATCAACTGCCACCAGTTCGCGTTGCCCAACGAGAAAGACCCGTTTGGACGTCGTTCCCTGCATTTCGTAAAGGCCAAGTTCCGGCCCGGGGCGTTGGCAGGGTTCCTTGAACAACCGGCCGCTCATCATCAGGCCACGGGTATGCCGGATTTCCAACTGACTTCCAGGGAAGCGAAGGCACTGGCGCAATTCGTGCGTGGGAATTCCCGGGGGAGTTTCCAGGTGGATATGCCCGAGGGGGATGCGAAACGTGGGCAGCAGTTGTTCAAGGAGAAGTCCTGCACGCAGTGTCACCAGGTGGATGCCGGCGCCAGGCCTGTCATGCCGACCTTGGCCTGGAAGGACCGGATTGACCAGGCGGGGTGCCTGGGGGCGTCCGATGCACCGCGGCAGAAAAAGGTTCCCAATTTTGAATTTTCGCTGGCAGAGCGCCAGCGGCTGCAGGCATTTCTGCAAGATGAGCGGGATAGCTTGCAGCGTTCCAGCCCGGTAGAAACATCAATGCGTCTTGCGGAGCGGTTGCGCTGTGCCAGTTGCCACGATCGAGATGGGCAACGTTCGCCGCGGGCACTGATCTTTGCCGAGGAAGCCAATGGAAAGGTTGCCAAGGTACTTCCTCAATTGACCAGGGCGGGCGAAAAACTGCAGGTGTCGTGGACCGAGCAACTGCTGGCTGGAAAGCTCTCGTACAAGACGCGTCCCTGGATCGCAGCCCGCATGCCGGCATTTCCGGCTTATGCCAAGGCAGTTGCTCATGGAATGGCCCTGGAACATGCCGTGTCGCCGAACGTGGAGAGTCCTCCCATGGTGCAGCCTGAACGTGTCACCGTGGGAGAGCAGCTAACACTAAAAACCGGGCTGGATTGTCGACAATGTCATGCGATTGGTGATCTGCAACCGCGTGGAGACAAGGACAGCAAGGTCAGCAAAGGGATCAATTTTACGTATGTCCAGGAGCGTTTGAGAGCCGATTCTTACCGTCGCTTCATGTTCGATCCACCGAGGTATGACATCAATACCAATATGATTCGACTGTCCGTGGATGGATTAACGACGAAAGTCAAGAAATTCTATGCCGCGGATGCACACCAGCAGTTTGAATCGTTATGGCATTACATTCATAGTCTGCCAAAACCTGCCGCGAAATGATCGGCGTGCTCATTCGAGGAGAAGCGAGCGTTAGGTTTCCTGGATGCGTTGTTTCAGGAATGCATCCAGGCCGTCGGTATCATCCGTACCAACCCGGATCACCTTATCATCCATCATGGTGATTTCGACGCAGTCGAATCCCCACAGGTTATAGGTCCAGCCTCGTCCCGGGATGTAGTGAACCCCCCAGCCATCGATGAACTTGCTGCGACCGGGTTCGGTCGTTGCCATGTCCTGGTAGGGGAGGCGTTTGGCAAGGAGCGGGAGCGGGCCAAATTTCAGGCCCAAGTGGTCCCCGTCGTCGTAGACACGAAGTGTCATGCAGGTGAAGGCAAAGAATTCGATGATCGCAATCGTGAAGCCGGTAACCAGGTAAACAATCGTTGCTGCCTCACGGGGAGTGACCAGCACGGTTATCAAGAGAGTGAACAGTGAAGTGGTGTGGAGTATCCAATGTAGTTTGCCACGCTGGGTATGGTTGTATGTCGGGTTGACCATGGGTGGTGGTTCCTGGCTAACGTGCTTTCCAGGCGTCGAGCGCAGCATGGTAATCGCGTGCCTGTTGGACAAAGTCCAGTCCCACGTAATCTTTCCAGGCTTCCGTCAGCCGTGCAAAAACGGGCCCCGGGGCTGGAGTAAACTCCCGGTCCTCGAACGCGGTGGCATGCACCAGGCAGAAGGATGAGGCCGTACAGAAGATCTCGTCGGCAACCCGCAGGTCGTCCACGGTCAGATTGGTTTCCCGCGTTTCGATTCCCAGTTCGGCCGCCAGGCGAAGGGTTACCTTGCGACTGACTCCCTTGAGAATATTGCGAGGTTCCGGCGTGAAGAGGATTCCATCGCGAACGGCAAACACGTTGCATCCCGTTCCTTCCGTGACAAACCCGTCGGGATCGACAAGCAGGGCCCAGAATCCCTGGCCGCGGGCCTCGACCTGGTTCTGGGCGATGCGGTAATGTTGACGACTGCGGGTCTTGGCTTTAACGTCCAGCAAGTCTTCGGGGATGGCTTGCTGCTCGGGCACCACGAGGTGGATCCCTGTTTCATAGGTTGGTGCAAAGCTTCCCGTGTGAGTTACCAGCGGCCAGGCACTGATCGTCACCGTGGGTTGCATGCCGTCGGGAAACGCTTTCTCGTAGACGGGTAGCGGCCCCCGGGAGATGTTGTGCATCAACCACCAGTCCATCTCGGGGCCTTCCGAGGGGAGGTTGCGATGGAGTGTCTCGAGGGTTAGTTGCTTGAGTTCTTCCTTGGAAAGGCCGCAGTCAATTTTCAGTAGGTCGAGTGAATCGTAGAGACGATCAAGGTGGTCTTCCAGGTGAAAGGGGACCTGGTTGAAGGTGCGTGTCATCTCGAAAGCCATGTCACCAAACATCAAGGCGGAATCAAAAATTGACACGCGTGCCTCGGTTTCATGAACCCATTTGCCGCTCAGGTAGGTGACGCGATCACTCATGGTTACAATCCTTTCGACAGCCAGCCACCATCGATGTAGAGATCCTGTCCGGTCATGTAGCCGGAGGCATCAGAAGCGAGGAAGACGACTGCTCCCGCAAGGTCTTCCGGGACTCCCCACCGTCCCAGGAGTGTCCGATCGGAACGCGACTGGCGCCGTTCCGGATCGGCCCAGCTCTGGGCGGTCATCTCGGTACGGAAATAGCCGGGGCCGATTGCGTTGACGCGAACCGGGTATTTTGCCAGGTCGGCTGCCATCGATTTGGTCAACATCTTGAGGCCTCCCTTGGCAGCCATGTAGGCCGGGTTGGCCGGCAGACCACGTTCCGCACAGATGCTGGTGGTGTTGATGACCGACCCCTTACCGTGGTCTTTCATCAGGTCCAGCAGCCCACGAGCCATTTGAAATGGCGTGGTGAGGTTGATTTGCAACGTCCGGTCCCAGAGTTCGTCAGGATAATCTTCCATGGGGTGCCCCTCGCCAATCCCGGCATTATTGACAAGGATATGCAACTCGGAAAGTTTCTCGTTGAATGCAGAGACCAGCTCAGAGACTCCTTCTCCGGTGGAAAGATCAGCCTGCCATCCGGTTGCCGCGAGTCCGGCTTCCTGCAACGTGGTAGCCGCAGCCTGGATCGTCTTCTCCACCGACCCTACCAGGTGAACATGAGCTCCAGCCTGGGCCAGGGCGGTAGCCATGGCATTGCCGAGGCCGCGGCTGGCACCCGTGACGACTGCCTGGCGGCCTTCCAGGTCAAAGAGTTGTTCCAGGTAACTCACTGGTAGATTGCTCCAGGTATCATTCAGTTACAGGTGAAAGCGTCTCTTTTGGTTGCAGCACGATCATAACGCTCACTGGTTTCAGTAGGAAGCCGGTGACCAGCGGAAAATCATGCTGACGCGGCCAGCCAAGTTCGATAAGATATACAGGGTACTGAAATAGGATGGATCATTGACTGTAGTATGATGCCACGAAAATCTCATAAACATACGATCGGTGTGACGCGGCGAGAGTTGCTGCAGGTGGGCTACTCCGGCTTGATGGGAGTGGGCCTGCCGTCCGTTCTTGGCCACCGTCAAAAGGCGGCTAGTGCAGCCCGTTTAAAAGGGGCCACCAGCCGTACCCCAAAGTCCGTCGTGATTGTTTTCCTGACTGGCGCGGTGAGTCATCACGATACGTTCGATATGAAACCGGATGCCCCGGCAGAGGTGCGAGGGCAGTTCAAGCCGACGGCAACATCCATCCCAGGATTGCATGTCTGTGAACACCTGCCGAAATTGGCAGCCCAGGCTGATAAGTATGCGGTCGTGCGTTCCCTTTCTCACAAAGACAATAATCACTTGATGTCAACGCATTACGTGTTGACCGGGGAATGGCAACCCGGAGGATTCTTTGACAAGGTGGCTTCGCGTGACGACTGGCCATCGTATGCCGCGGGACTGGCTTACCAGCAACCGCGGACAGATGGAATTCCCACGGGCGTCAACCTTCCTACGTTTCTGACCAGTGGTGTGCTCACCTGGCCCGGGCAACATGCCGGGTTGCTGGGACCCAAGTACGATCCGTGGCAGATCACGAAGGATCCCAACAAGGACGATTTTCGAGTGGATAATCTTTCGCTCGGGACCGGGCTCGACGTGGATCGTTTGTCGGAACGTCGTTCGCTGCTGGGCGAGTTGAACCAGCAACGAGAGCGATTGGCAGATGCCAACGTGGCTCGACGGATGACCAGTGAACTGGATCTGGCTTATTCAATTCTCACGACCAGCAAGTTGTCACAGGCGTTTGAATTGAAACGTGAGACGGATGCCATGCGGGACCGTTATGGCCGTAACACAACTGGGCAGTCGTTGTTGCTGGCGAGGCGTCTCGTCGAGGTGGGTGTCCCGGTGGTCCAGGTCAATGTCGGACGCGTGCAGACCTGGGATAACCACAGTAATATTTTTCCCACGCTGAAGGATCGCCTGTTGCCTCCACTGGACCAGGGAGTGTCGGCGTTATTGGAAGACCTCGATGCCAGTGGCTTACTGGACGATACGCTTGTCTTGATGATGGGTGAGTTTGGTCGCACTCCGAAAATCAATGATAAGGCCGGTCGCGACCACTGGGGTCCCTGTTTCTATGCACTGTTTGCCGGTGCCGGTGTCCAGGGCGGGCAGGTCATTGGTAAATCGGATAAGCATGCTTCCTATCCCGTCACGCGGCCCTATTCCCCCAATGACCTGGGGGCTACGGTGTATCATCTGCTGGGTGTCCCGCCGGATGCCGAGGCCCGGGATCGCTTTAATCGGCCGATTCGCCTGAACCAGGGTGAGATCATCACCCCTCTTTTTACAGGCCAGGAAAGCTAGTCGCTATGACGCAGGTGCCTGGGGCGATGTGACCAGGTCGTCGCGACCCCACTGGACGTTGGCCCAGATGCGTTCATGTCCGTAGTAAGCGAGTAATTTGATCACGAAATCCGACAGGCCAATGAAAGTGCCCGCCTGCAGGTCCCCAGTGATGATCCAGACAATTGCCAGCGTGATGCAGGAGGCAAAGATTCTCCAGGAAAAGGCTTTGGCCAGGCTTCGTTTTTTCTCTGCCATGATAGTGATGTGACTTTGTTAAGTGGTTCGGCGGATTAATGACTGTACATCCTGTACTATCGACATGAGCGACTTTTGACAGTAGTGAAACCCTCGTGCATCAATCTCGCCTAAACGTTTTCGCGCAAGATGCTTGGACAACTTGCAGTGATACTACTACGATGGATACTTGTCGCGAACTCATCCAAGGATGTTCTTTTCATGCGCATGCAACACTTGCTTTCCCTCACTTGCTGCCTGCTGACATTTGTGCCCGTGTCACAGGCTCAGCAGAATCCTTTTCGGGGATTCGACTTTGGTAAGTTCAGGTTTGATCCGAAAATACCGTTCCAGGTCGACGACTTGAGCGACCAGTTCATGATCCAGTTGCTGGGAAAACCGGGAGTAGATCAAAAAGAATTGCAGGGCATCCAGGTCTCGATTGCGGACGAGCGGAAAGTGGGTGAACATCAGTTCCAGATGTACCGCCGTTACCTGGATTCACAGCAGGTCAAGTTGGTTAGCCAGGGACGCGATGTGGTCTACCTGCGGCAGTTGGTCGCCAGGTTGCAGCCATTGATGCAGAACGCTCGTCGATACCCGCAGATCCAGGTTTATGTTGCAAATGCCTCCACGACGGATGCCAGGGCCTTTCCCGGTGGACGGGTCGTGGTTTTTCGTGGCCTGCTGAACTTCGTGGAAAACGAGGCGGCACTCGTCGGTTTGCTGGGGCACGAGCTCAGTCATATCGATCGACAACATCAACTGGAACAACTCAAGAATGCTCGTTTGGCAGAAACAAAGCTCAAAAACCCAACGGCCAATGTCAACAAGTTTTTCCATGTAGGTCAGCTCATGATGAAATCATTCATGACGCCCTTTGGTTTTAAGCAGGAACAGCAGGCGGACCTGGATGGTGCTCGCTGGTGCTTCCAGCTGGGCTATGACCCACTGGAGATGGCCCAGGTGTTTCGACGCTTGCATGAACAAGACAGGAATCGCCAGGCGCCTCTACCAGGGTTCCTGCGGAGCCATCCCTATCATATTGACCGATTCCGGGCGATCCAGGATGAACGGATTCGACGGGTCAAAGCCAATCCGGAAAAAGAGCTGGTCATTGGCCGCGGGCATTTAAAACGACGGCAGCCAAGTCCCCGGTAAGGTTGCTGAAAAAAGTTGCCTCACGGGTTTGAATCAGGTATGCTCGTTGCACGTGAGTGACGTTTTGATAACTCCTTTAATAACTTCATGGTTCAGCCCCAGGAAATGACGACATGTTCATGAGACGAATTGTAGTAGCGACGGTTCTGACGGGAATGATAACGGCAGGCGCCTTGTTGGGAGCTGCTGACAAGCCGGCCAAGAAGAAGATTACGATCAAGTCGGCCATGAAAGATATCAAGGGTGGGTTGCATACCAAGGTCATCGAGGGCAAGGCAACTGCTGCAGAAAAGACCAAGTTGCTTGCTTACGCCAAGGCACTCCCCGGCTTAAAGCCGCCCAAGGGTAGCAAGGAAAGCTGGAAAAAACTGACGGCTGCACTGCTCAAGGCCACCACGGCTGCCGTGGAAGGAAAAGACGGTGGTGCAGCGGCGCTT
>JAZADA010000190.1:0-4324 GCA_036124135.1 Planctomycetota bacterium
CCCACGTCCGAAGGACAAAAAGGACGTGATCATGACCATTATGGCTTTACCGTCTGGATGGCTGGCGGAGGCGTCAAGCCAGGATTCTCCTATGGGGCCACAGACGACTTCGGATTAACCGCTGTCGAAAACCGGGCTCATGTTCATGACCTCCACGCTACCATCCTCCACCTCATGGGACTGGATCACGAGAAGCTCACTTACCGGTATTCAGGTCGTGATTTCCGACTAACCGACGTCTCCGGCAATGTCATTCATGACATCCTGGCCTAGTCTCGCCTCAACGCCCAGGAGCCCAGGGGATATGAGTGCTTCCGTTCAACACCGGTACAGCCTGCTAATATTCATGCTGCTGGGACTGGGCGCGGGAACGACCGTCGCAGCAGATCCTCCCGCCGATCCAGACCTGACCTTCCTGTTGATTGGACAATCGAACATGGCCGGTCGAGCTCCTTTACAAGAGACGGACAGGAAACCGCTCCCCGGCACCCTACTGCTCGACAACCAGGGCCGGTGGATCCCGGCCACCAATCCATTGAATCGTTTTGCCAGTAACCGCAAGAATCTATCGATGCAGCGCATGGGGCCGGGAGAAGGATTCACCCGGCATCTCCACAAGGCTCTACCAGGGAAACAAGTTGGACTGATCGTCAATGCCCGTGGTGGATCGTCCATCGAGCAATGGGCCAAGGGACAACCTCTCTATGACAATACGCTCAAGCGCCTGCAGTCGGTCAAGGGATTAAAGTTGTCCGGGGTACTCTGGCACCAGGGAGAATCGAACCGGGACGACCCGCGCTACCAGGAGAAACTCTCGAGGTTGATCCTGAACCTGCGGAAGGACCTGAATTCTCCCCAACTGCCTTTTATCGCAGGGCAAGTGTTTGGCAGCGGGCCGGTTAATGAACATATCAAGACACTTCCCCGATTAGTCCCGAATACGGGTTTTGCGGACAAGGACGGGCTCACTGTCTTTGACAAGGTACATTTTGACCGTTCCAGCCAACTCCTGCTGGGAAGCCGTTATGCAGACGCTTACCTGCGTCTGCGTGACCAGCTACCGCGTTAGCACACTCTCCGGGACCCGGTCACAGGTCTAAAAACCTGCCTATTCCCGCCGCCGCAATTCGTTTAAGTAAAACGACCTGGGTGCGACCTACAGTCTTTCCTCGAAAAACCTTGGCACTACCGAGGGACACGTTGTCATCCTTGTCAATGAACTGTACCTGAACACCACGGTTGACCAATGGAGCAACGATGCAGCGACTGTCACGTTACCACTCGTTGGCATGGTCAAACCTCAGCGTGCCGCCTTACTAATGATGAGTAGCCGGGGCGAACTCGTGGAACCGATTGACGCCATGTTTCTACCTGCCACGAAAGAGTAATCCTCCGCGACCTGTCATAATCTCGGTTGGGGGTTATAATCGGCATCCCAGGTTCTTTTACTCTCTCGTGGTCACAGCCATCATGAGCACCCGACTGCATCTAAAAATCGCCCTGCTGCTCACCCTCCTGGGATGCCAGCAAGAACCCTCAGGGCATCCTGAGCTTCCGGCCGAGACAGCGTCGTCCCAGCGAGGCCCCGACAGGAAAGCTCCCCCCTTGCAACCCACCACCTACCTGGCCTTAACCTATGATATCCGGGGGCCCGGAGAGAACCTGGCGGGTGGGGTGGTTGAGCTACTAAACAAGCGACTGGACCCCCACGGCATCGAGAGGATTCGCATCCGCCTCACCGAAGCGAAGCAGGTTGAAATCCTGGTTCCGGGTGACCCTACGCCCAGTCAACTGGCCCGCATCAAATATCGTGTGTGCCAACCCGGACATCTCGAATTCAGGATCCTGGCCAACCGCCAGCGTCACGGACCCTTATTGAAACTCGTGGACATGTCTCCCTCTGCTACGGAATTATCCGAGGAGAAAGCAGATGGCACCCGTAAACTGGTAGGCAAATGGATCCAGATTGCTCGTGGCCCTGCTGACTCAAACAACCTAGAAGCTTTCAAGTACGTTCCACAGGGTGACGTTGTAAGAGATGCCATGACGGGCCAACGACTATCGCTGGAAGACTTTCAACCAGGTACAACGCATCCCGGATTGGATTTGGCACGCTATCTTCACAAGCGCAGCATCAGTAACATTGAAATCCTGGTGTTTACCGTGGACGGTTACCACCTGACTAACGAGTTAATCAACTCCGCTACCAGCCTGGCGACTGAAGGTCAATCAGCGATTGACCTTCACTTTACGCCAGCCGGAGCAGCTGAATTAGCTCGGCTAACGGCCAGCAACGCACCATCCCCTGTTCCAGGCGACACGTCACGCCTGGCCATGATCCTGGACGAGCACGTACTCAGTGCCCCTCGCATCATCGAGGAAATTCGCTCGCAACATGCGCTCATCAGCGGAGACTTTGATGCTGGTGAGGTGGAGAACCTCGCAGCAATCCTGAGCAGTGGAGCCCTGGCCAAGCAGTTGGAGTTGGTATTCCACGAGCAACGACCTGTCACCCTGGCGGTTCCCTAACAAGACCCACTGATTGCCCCCGTCACTATTTTGAGTGATGATACTCACTGGCTGTACTATTTACTTGCTCGTTTCAACAGGGTACCCAACGTGATTACCAATCTTCCTAGAACGCCCCAGGGCTTCTCGCTTTCACTGGCCATTTTAACGCTACTCATGCCCCAGACGGGGTTTTCCCAGGACAAAGCCGCTAAACCGAAACCTCCGTTCCCTGTGCTCGACTCGCAGGTCGCTCGCTACACGGCCTACCGCACGCCGGGAAAAATAACAGTTGATGGACGACCGGACGAAGCGGCCTGGAAAACCATCCCTCGGTCGCCTCGCTTTGTTGACCTGATTTCAGGGAAATCGACCATTCACAGTACGCGGGCAGCTGTCACCTGGGACGACACCATGATGTACGTCGCTTTCTGGGTGGAGGAACCCTTCGTCGAAGCAACGCTCACCAAGCGTGACAGTCCGATTTACCAGAATAATGACGTCGAGGTTTTCATCGCCGGGAAGGATGCTTACTACGAATTCGAAATCAACTCCTTTGGCACCATTTACGAAGGCTTCTTCATCTGGCAGGAAGCCTACGTGGAGGGGGGCTTTTCGAAAGCACCCGAATTCCAACTTACCAATCCGGGTGCGCAACCCTTCAACGGCGTCGGATTCAAAACCCACCCCCGGGGTAAACGGTATGCCTTCCTCAAGTGGGATTTTCCGGGAGCCCAGACTGCCGTGCATATCGACGGAACGATTAACAAGAACAACGATCGCGACCGGGGATGGACCGCGGAAATGGCTTTTCCCTGGAAAGGGATGAAATGGCTGGCACGCGCCGATGGACGTTCCTTGCCGCCAGGCGATGGAGACCGTTGGAGAATCGATTTCTCACGATTTAATCAATACAAGGCCGCCCCCCCCGCCAAGGACTCTGGTGGCTGGGCCTGGAGCCATCATGGCATCTGGGACTCACATATCCCGGAAGCGTTCCCCTACGTGACCTTTTCCACGAAAACACCGCCTACCCCAAATCGATAGCATTTCACGTCCACAAACCACCTATTGGAGGGGTGTTCGTGCCATGTGCTCATGGCGTCCAATCCGTTCTCCAGGCAACCTTCAAGAGTTTTTCTTATCTCCTGATACACAATAGTGTTAGAGTGTTTCGCCAGGAATTAGAGAGAAACCAGGCCGGCTGGTCTGGGTTTCTTACACAGCGTTTTCACGAGTTTCTTGTTCCAGCACTGGAGGGCCTCTGCCGATTTTGCCGAATCTTCCGAATAAGGTCTTAGCTGAGAGTAACCCTATTTAGGAAGCGGCTTTTGTCTCGGACAGCAGCACTTCCAATATTCCTGACAGGAGAATCAAAATGAACGGTTTGAAAATCATTTCGCAGATGAAAGTGTGGATCCGACACATGACTGAAATCGGTGTCTTCCTGGTAGCCTTGAGCATCGTCGCTGAAATCCTTTTTGGTGAAGTTGTGCCTTTCCTGAATGCTGGCGTCATTGGCAACATCACCGCGATGATCAGCGGATTGGGCGAAGAAGGCCTGGTTGGTCTGGTAGCCCTGGGAATCGTCGCTTACGTGTTCTCCAAGAGCTCGGAAGCACCGACGTCGTAACAACGCTTAGACGCTACGGCGTCTAACCACTCGTTACACCAATACGGGTCGTTCAAATCTTTTTGAACGGCCCGTATTTCATGCGCTGCCTCGCAACTCGTCTGCTATCCACGAGTTCCCGATCAGGCACACCCGGCCCCGTTCCGGCCGATTCCGCCTGATTCGACGGCCCTGGCGGCAGGA
>JAZADA010000191.1:0-9684 GCA_036124135.1 Planctomycetota bacterium
ATCGTAATCCGGGTACAGCTCCGGATCGGGCGGAAATATGCCCACGCGATGAAGTTGCAGCCACTGACCTGGGAACGTATCTACGAAACGATTTGTCTTTCGATCCACCAACATGCGATGTAGCTGCGACCTCAGAATGTCTGGTTTATGCAACTGACCTTCGCCCGCGGCCTCAAATAATTCTTCGTCCGGCATCGAACTCCAAAGAAAGAAAGACAATCGCGACGCGAGTTCCCAGTCGTTGAGATGCTGCCGCTGTTGAGAAGGCGAGCCCTCAACGATGTAATAAAAATTCTTCGACGCCATCACGCCGGTCATGGCGGAAAGATACGCCGAACGAGAGTTTCCCCCCGCTGCAAGTTCCGATTCGAGTACTTTCATATAGCGGCCAACTTCGACGTCAGTCGGCGAACGCCTCCAGGCCCGAGCCATGAAACGATTCAGGCAGGTTCGCGCCTCAGCGAGGTTGTCAGTCGAAGACGGAAACAATCCTTCACGCTTCTGCTGATCGGCTTCCGTCACGATCGGGCCTTCGTACTCCAGCCAGTCAACCAGCAGCATGGGGAAGATCGGCCGCGGCGTCTCTTCGTCCGTGAACAGCTTGTAGCCCTTCGGCACAATGTGGATGTCGGCCAGACGTGTCACCGACTTCGGCGTGGAACCAAGCGTGTGTCCGTCGTCCAGCTTGCCGGGAGCCTCGTTGGTCAAACGAAAGCCACCTTGCGGCAGAAAGGTTTCGATTTCGATGACGGTCGGTTTTTCTTCCGAAGCAATGACATCGCGACCTGCTTCGGCACGCTTGAGGCTGTTATTCCAAATGGAAAGCCGTGGCAGCCGGCCCTTGAACGATGGCAGGGCGCTTAACTGAACACGAATCCGATACAGCCCCGGATGCCGGACATTGATATTTCCCTGGTGCCAGCCGGGCAGAATCAGCCAGCGAGTTGGAGCCTCGGCTGTCTGTCGCTGCTTCGAAGATTTCGGCGGCTGCGTGGGAAAGGCCTGGTTCAGAACCGTCTCGGCCGCAGAAAGGTAACGCGTCACATGCGACGGCGAGAGTGAGAGCATCGATCCGATGCGATCGAACCCGTGCCAGCGCGGATCCTCATTCAACGCCCCGGGCATACGGGCGTCGAAATGCACCGCGACCAAGTCGTAGACTACGTTCGCATACTCATCGCGGCTGAGCCGGTAATGCGACACGGGGCCGCGTTGGGCCATCCGCGCCTCGCGGCCTTCGTCGATCTGCGCCGAAATCCACTCGGCAACTTCGCCCAATTCAGCAGGCGACGGTTGCGGCTCGTCCTTCGGCGGCATTTCGCCGGAGTTGATACGAAACAGCACTTCGCCCCAACGTTGCGCGACCAGCATGTCGGTAAGGTCGCGAGACAGCGTGTCGAGTTGGAACTCGCCTTCGTGCTTCTTCGCATCGTGACATCGCGAGCAGTACCTCGTAAAGAAAGCTTCAACGCCCTTGCCAGGGTCCATGTCGTCGCCGAGCACGGTGATCGGGAGGAGAATCAGGCAGACAGTGATCGGGATTCGTTTTATCACTTCGAGACGCCTTTCAGTTTTGCCCCGGCAACCCTCATGCGCACGCTGTAGAGCGAAGTACGGGCAGTGATAAATAGAGTCTTATGGTCGTCGCCACCAAAGCAGACATTGGCTGGCCCTTCGGGAACATCGATCTGTTGCCGCTCGTTGCCGTCTGCATCGTAGATATGCACCTTGCCGCCGTGTGTTGCGTAGAGGTTCCCCTGCGCATCCACCGCCATTCCGTCGCTGCCTGAAGCGATCTGAAACAACTTCTTCCCGAGATTTCCTTTGTTGTCGATTTCGTAGCACTGAATGCTGGCCGGAAGCTTGTGGAAGTTCGGATCGGGATGTCGCTTGTGGCCGCCAGTATCCGCGATGTAGATACGTGATTCATCCGGCGAGAACACGATCCCGTTCGGCATCGCCAGGTGCTTATGGACGACCTCGACCCTGCCAGTCTTCGGCTCAAGTTTGTAGACCCAGTTCCCCGGAATCTCACGCGATCCAGTCAGTCCCCATGGCGGATCTGTAAACCACAAAGTTCCATCCGACCGGATGGCCACATCGTTTGGCGAATTGAACCGTTTGCCGTCAAAGCGGTCCGCCAGCAGAGTTGTACTGCCGTCGGCCTCGATGCGAATGACGTTTCTTGCCTTGTGCTGGCACGAGATGATTCGTCCCTGCAGATCAAGAATGTTACCGTTGGCCTGTTCGCTATCCCGATAGACCGACAGCCCGTCCGCTTCACTCCATTGCATGAGCTTGCTGTTGGGAATGTCCGAAAAGACGAGCTTCTTCTCGCTGGGAAGCCAGACCGGCCCCTCCGTGAACTTCATTCCGCCGGCCAGCTTTTCGACTTTGGCTCCTTTGGCGACCAACTGCCTGTCGTCATCAGCAACGACTGTGGAAGCCGCAAACAGGACAATCAGAAACTGCAAAACAATACGACTCATGTTCAGCTCCAATTTAAGGGTGTTGCTCAGTAAGGATCACCTAGAACGGCAGGACCATTCTTGCGCCCTGCTCCTGTTCCTCGGGGGATGTAATGCGTTCTTCTGGCGGCACTGAGACCCACTTCCAGTTCTCTGACTTGACGCGAACGCAACGCCCCGCCTTGTAGCCCGAAAGCAATTCCACAAACTTCAGCCGCAGTTGCACTCCGCTGCTGCCGAATGGTGGGTCTTTAAGCTCTTTCCACTCGACGAGCTTTGCGAACTTCCGATCCGAGCGATGAATCCACGTGCGACGCGTCTTCTCTGCGACGGCGACGGCGATGCGTTCGTCTTTGTCTCGGCGCAGGTCTTTGATCAGCTCGCGATCGACATCAAACAGCGTCAACGTGACGATGCCGCCGCCGAAATCGAACGGTTCAACCTTGTCAATCCAGCCGGGCGCCCAGTGGTCTCGCTCGTAACGAAGGTGCCGTCGCCGCTGCATTTCGGTCGCGAAATTGCGACTGACGTCGTCTAGCCAGATGTCACCGATGCCGAACTCTTTCTGGCCCCAGTTCGCCGCCCAGGTCAGATTCAATTGGACGGTTGTGCCAGTCTTGATGTCGGCAAGGTCGCTCAGCCGACGGTCTTTCCAGATTCGCGTACGGGTGTCGATGTCGAACGTGTACGGCGTGTTGATGCCGTCTTGCGTTTTCGCTCCAGTCGGTTCGACGTTGATCTTTTCGTTTTCCACGTCGATCGCGACCACTTTCCACGACTGCCCCTGCCGCTGATAAAAGCTGAAATCGTCCTCGAGCGAAATCGCATGGTTATGTGGTACGGCAAACTTCTTGTGCTCATCCGGCAACGGCGGAATAGTCTCTTCCTCACCCTTGGGCGGCACGAAGAAGTAACCATGCACATGAGTCCCCAGCGGAACATCCCGCAGTTCGGCGTGCGCTCCGTTGTATCGAACCGTTGCATAGGGCAGCAGAGCGAAATAGTGAGCTGGCCCCGACCAGTAATTGTCGTGCATCCGAATGGCGCCGCGCCGATTCACCGGATCGATATAGACCAGTTCGCCGGCCAGGTAGCGAGCCTTCGCGAAGGGCGCAAATGTCCCTGGATCCGGAACATAGTCGGTCGCATCCTGTGCCGCTGCGGCCGAGGCCATCATCGTAATGAGTGCGATCCCAGGCAGAAGTTGCTGAGTTGTCATCATCGTCCTGGCTAAGGCGTCTTGCACTACTTTCACGCTTCTACCTCCGACGCTGTGCTGTTGTTGTCCGCGAATCGTTCGACCGGCACTTCCATCTTCTGCGCCATCGTCAGCAGCAGATTGCTGAGGTGGGCCTTGCTGTTGACGGCGCTGTGGTAGATGCCTTTGTGCTTGTCGTAGCCCTGAAAATCCCTGGTCAGGTTGTAGTCAACGTGCTGACCGTGTTTCAGTCCCAGCTTTGCTCCTCCGGCCAGCACCAGCGGCAGGCTCGCATTGCCGTGGCTGTGACCGTAAGCCATGCCACTGCCGTACAACGCCATCGTGGTATCGAGCAGAGGGCCGTCAGCGTCCTGCGTTTCACGCAGCCGGTCGAGGAAATAGGCGAACTGCTGGAAGTTGAACGTGTCACTCGCCAGCAGGTCACTAAGCAGCTTCGGATTACCATTGTGGTGTGAAAGCGAATGCCGATCCTGCTTGACACCAATCTCGGGAACGGCTGGGCCGGTGCCTTCGTTGCCGGTACTGAAGGTGGCCACGCGAGTCAGGTCCGTCTGAAACGCGAGCACGATGATGTCGTACATCGTGCGCAGATAATCACCGAGCTGCTCCAGCGAAATCGATCGGTTCATCCTGGAGCGATCCGCAGGTGCGACCTTGGGGCGAGGAACGTCGAGCCACTTATCCGCCCGCTGGGTGCGCAGCTCGACTTCGCGGACAGAGGTGAGGTACTGCTCCAATCGCCCCTTGTCCGCCTTGCCAAGCTGGCGATCCAGCGCGGCGGCTTCGTCGATTACGGCGTCGAGAATACTGCCGCGCCTCTGCAGGCCGCGTCGCTGTTTGTCGACGCCGCCTTGGGGTTCTTCAAACAATTCGCGGAACACGACGCCCGGGTTTGCCTGAGCCGGCAGCCGGATGCCGTCGGTGTTGTACGACAGCGAATGCCCCTGATTGCTCAACTCGAGGGACGGGAATCGCGTCTGCGGCGCCGTTACGGTCGCCATCAACTGGTCAACAGAGATCGAGTTGCGTTCGGCTTGTCCAATCTTCGCACCGGTCAGCCAAATGGTGCTGCAATTGTGATGATGCCCCAGTCCACGTGGATGGTACATGCCGCTGATCGGCGTGATCACGTCGCGGTGTTTCGACAGTGCCTGTAAGGGCTTCGACATCTGGTAATCAGCCCCGGCCGTCGGCATCTGGTACTCGTACGTGTTGACTCCGTTGGGCAGATAGATAAACACGCTTCGGCGCGGCCGTTTGGCGTTCTCTGCTCCGAGCAGCGGCTTCATGCAATCCAGCAGAGGCAGGGCTAGTGAAACGCCCAATCCCCGCAGCAGATGCCGGCGATCAAGCAGCCAGTTTTGGGAAAGAAAATGTGGCATATCGAGTTTCCTCTATTGGCAGAAGCGAAGTCGTTGGGGGCCAACAATCAAGGAGCGAGTCGTAGTGGAATTCGCCAGAATTCCTGGATGATCAGGTTCGCCGCATGGGCATTTCTAGCGAAATCCACTATGTAACCATTGCACTATGCTAACAGAGATCAGGTGCATGCTCATACCACGAGATCACGTCACACGGATTTTGGATCTGTCGGGCCATTCATGAGCACGCATAAAAAAGCCCCCGCAGAACGCCCGACATGAAGCTCTGCGAGGGCCGCCACTCAAGGTGGCTGTTCGATTCATTCGAGTTGTCGGGCCTCTATAGACCGACTGACGAAATTTCACCGGAGCATTTGGGGGGGATTTCTCAACACCTGATACGCTCATGCAGACCTGGCACCGTCCTGAAACACCTGGAACTGAAGCCGGAAATCCAACGTCGGTGAACGGAGGAAAGTTCGAAACGTATCAAGCAGGGGGAGCTTGTTTCTTTTCTACGGAAAGAAACCCCACACCAGTTAACGCCCGGCGTCGAGAGATCGATAGCCGGGCGTTTCGCATTTCTGGCCCGTGGTTGGTGCCATGTGGGTGTCATGGTCTGCACCCCTGAACGGAGGGGTATCCTTTTCCTCGCTTACAGCCAGGAAGTCTTAATCAAGGTATGATAGGGATACCAAGAGTGAGGCGGGTAGCCTTCTTGAGGTTACCCAGATCCTGGAAAACGACGCCATCGTGGAATTTACAGCTGGTGTAAAGATGAATGGAAACCAAATGATGAATCGATTGTTCTGGCTTGTTTGTGTCGTGTTCTTGCCCGGTCTGCTGAGCGGACAGGAAGTGCGTCGGGTCATGATCGAGGAGATCCAGGTAGTCCCCACCGAGGCGAAGGGGAAATGGACGATTGGAGGACAGGTATTCGGGGTTCTCCCGACGACCCAGATCAATGCTCCGAAACTGCCCGTAGCCGGTGAGGTAGCGGCAGTGCAGTACCTGGTTAAAGACGCTCAGCTGGTGGCGACCATTATCCAGCCCATGGGGATCAAGGCGGCTGATGTCAATGATGGTCCTTATGTGACCTGGAAAGACGCCTCGACTGCAGAAGTGTTGATGATGACCGCTGGCAAGGTCAGCAAGAAAACCTATCAGCAGATCACGAAACCGATTGTGATTGATGATTTGCCGGGTCTCGTGAAGTCAATCACGTTGGATCCTGCGGCGCCAGCTTCACCCAGGTCGACCTGGACCGAGCCTTCCAGTTTGATGGCGATCAGCGACCTGGAAGGGAACTACCAGAACGCGCGGAAGTTCCTGGAGACCAACAAGCTCATCGATCGAAAGGGAAACTGGATCTGGGGAAAAGGGCACCTGGTCCTGGTAGGTGATTTGGTCGACCGGGGTTCCCAGGTCACGGAACTGATGTGGCTGTTGCACCGCCTGGAAAGGCAGGCCCGTAAAGCGGGAGGCAGGGTTCATTATGTCCTGGGTAACCACGAGGCGATGGTCATGGGGGGAGATTTGCGCTATATCCATCCAAAGTATCATTTTGTCACGGCCCGCATGAAACTGCCTTACGACCGATTGTTTGCTCCTGACACTGAAATCGGCCGTTGGTGGCGTTCGAAAAATGGTGTCGAGACGGTTGGCAACCTGTTGTTTATTCACGGCGGTTACTCACCGGTCCTGGACCAGGCGCAATTGGATATCAACACGCTCAACCAGAGAATACGAGCAGGTTTGGCGCCAGCTCAACCGACAGGTGCGACGCCTGGTACGAACCCTGTCAAACACCAGCATGGTCCGTTCTGGTATCGCGGTTACTTCCAGAGATATGCGGCAGCCTGGGGTGGCAAGGCCACGGCTGAAGAAATTCGCGCTATCCTCAAGCGACATGGCGCGGAGCACATCGTGATTGGCCACACGGTGGTCGATCAAGTCGGCCCCCTGGATGAAACAGGCACGGTGATCGGTATCGATGTCAAATGGACGGAGGCGGAAAAGTGCCAGGGACTGTTACAGCAGAACGGTCAACTTTGGCGAGTCTCGATCGATGGTAAACGGGAAAAACTTGAAATCGGGAAGTGAATCCTTGCCATCGCCGCGAACCCGCTGGTTGGCAACTGCAAAGAGAGTATTACTCGGCCAGTCGCAGGGGGCGATCGTCCCGTTGCTGCAGCAGTTGTTCAAACAGGGTTGCGTTAAGTTTTCCTTCGGCGTCAATGAGCAGTGCTGCACGGGGTTGCGAGCGAACCTGTCCTGACCATTGTTGGAGTACGCGTTGGGAGGCTGCCAGTCGCTGCTTGACGGGCCCTACAAAATCGTAGTCCAGCACATCCTGGCCAGGTAAACCCTGCAAGCTGCGGCGGGCAATAAACCGGACGGCCTCATAGGGGTCGTTCAACAGTTGGCCCAGGTACGGCGCCATCCAGTCAGTTCCGGATACTTGCTGGGCAGGTGACCAGCCCAGTGCCCAGGCCAACAAGGCACGTTGACCGGCATCTCCTGAGAGCAAGTGAAGAACCGCTGCGGACACCGTGCGTTGGGATTCGTTCATCTCGGGAATCTGCCCGCCGTACCATTGGCCCAGGTGTTCGGCGGTCCAGGCCAGGGTTTGATCCAGGTGGCAAAGGTTGCAGGCGTTGGGGCGGCCCGTGGCGAGGCTGGTTTGAACGTTGGGCGAATCAATCTGGTGGCTGCGAATGGCCTTCAATAATCCGTAGGTGGTGTGGGGCATGTGGCAGTTGTAGCACTGGCTGCCCTGGGAATTCGCCAGGTGATGGGTATGGGCAGTCAGCTTTTTCGGTTCCCGGAAATCCTCGTGGCACTTCAGGCAGGATCGATTATCCTCGGCGAAAGGTTTTAGCTGGTCGTCGGCCCACCCTTGATCATCCAGTGTCAGGGGGGCCTTGCTTTCATGCATGTTGTGGCAGGTCAGGCAGGAAAGATTGCCGCGTTCGTGACAGGATGATTGCAATAGCCCGTTGTATTCCCGACCGGAAACCCGCACCATCCCATCAGGCCAGAATCGGTTGCGCATGAAGTCCGGATCGTCTCGCAAGACGCGTTGCAGGTGCTTGGAGGAGACTCCCTTGTTGACCACCACCCGGGCACGGTGGAGATCGTCCCCGGGCCGATATTGAAATCCTTTTTTTTGCCATTCCATGGCCGCCTCGCCACTCTGGATCCAGATGCTATGGCATTGGCCACAGATTTGCGAAGCGCGATCCGCTGGCAGCTTCAACGGATTGACGATCGATTGGTCAGAACCAGGATCCAGGTGTCGTTGGTAACGGTGCCTGGGATCCTGGTTGCGTCGCACGTGCTCCTCACCGGGACCATGGCAGGATTCACAGGCAATCCCAAATTCGCCTACCGTCGTATCCATGGAAAACTCATTTTCGACGCGTGTCTTCGGATGCGTCGTATGACACTTCAAGCAGGTCAGATTCCAGCGTCCAAAATCATGCTTGACCTCGCTGGACGGAGGCCTCAGGAAACTTGCACTGGTGGGTATCCATTGCTTTTCCTGGGAAAGGAAAACGAATGGTAACATGCCGGTCAGGCGACTGGCTTCGGTTGCAAACCAGTAAGCCTGCATGTGGTGTAACCCGGTGGTCATGACGATTTCGACGTCGATTCGTGGGACCGGTCCTTGCTGCGGATCCCCGGCAGGATTTTCCATGTTGACGAAAAACCGGTCGTCCTTGCGACGCAGCAGGTAGTCCTTGTCTCCGAGCGACAACAGGCGATCGTTGAAGTCACCGATCACGGTTGTGGGACCCGCGACCTGGGTCATGGTACGGTGATACGATTGGTGCCAGGTCGCATGCTGGTTGGGGTGACAACTGCGGCACGTCTTGGAACTCACGTAACCATTACTGGAGACCTCGATGGGGCGATTGGTCGGCTGGACGTGTACCTGGTAATTCCAACCACGGAAATAGAAAGCGGTTGCCACGACCAGGCATGGGATCAGGATCCACAGGCACACGGTGAGAAGGCTGAGCAGTCGAGAATGGGCAAAACGTTTGCCCAGCGTTGCCAGCAAGGGAAGCAATGCGCCGGCCACGAGTGCAATGCACAGGACCATGTTGATCGAGGGGATATAGCTGTTCATGAGAAGTCCATGGAACGAGGACCTGTAACCCTGGCTGGCCTCGGCAAAACATCAGTATGTTCGGGTGGATAAATAACTGTCAAGCAATACCGTATTCGGCTACTACCCAGCTTACGCAACAGCGTTGCCCGGTAGGTTCTCGAAGGGATCGAGGTCGTGGCTTGCATGCTACCAGCACAACCGCCATAACAGGAACTTGCAGAGCTACTTCGAAGATCATCGAGTGGGCGTGAGAAGCGGTTATGAAGAAACGACTTGTCCTCCTGTTGATGTCCTTGCTGATGGGTGCCGGGTGTAGATCAGGGGATCGGGACCCCTTGACGGTGCTGGTGGGATTCCAGGCAGAGATCGAGAAAGATCGTGATGGCAACGTCACTTCGCTGGATCTTGGATTTACCCAGGTTCGTGATGCCCAGTTGCAGTACCTGCAGGAGTTTCCCGAGTTACAGATACTGCGTGTCTCCAGTACCCGTATTACGGATGCGGGGCTGATTCACCTCA
>JAZADA010000192.1:0-10516 GCA_036124135.1 Planctomycetota bacterium
CATATCGCTGGCGGGTTCATCGTTGTCGGAACGGGATTCATCCTGATTGCTGGCGGTGGGATCCTGGTCCTGGCCCTGCAATTCATTTCGACCCGGCCGGGGACCGATCAGTAATCCCATCAGTACCAGGCAGATGCCAAGGTAAAGTGTTTTTCGAAAGCTGGCTGACGAGCACCTGTTCATCATGATTCTCCCTGTTCATCAGTGTCCGCCGCTTCGTCGCCCACGTCTTCCGACTCCGCGCCGGTTCCCTGTGGAGTCTCGCCATGATTGGCAGCTTCTGATTCTGACTCAACGGCCGGTGGATCGAGCGACGGCAATTCCAACAGTTCTCTCAGGCGGGAATGAACCACCTCTCCCTCGTGAGTTGCCAGGGTTCCCTGCACGATCTCATCCTGCAAATCCAGCTGTAGGTCGCCCTCGTTCGTCAGATGCAGCAGGAACGTCGTCACGTTGTTGCTAAACATCTGGCTGGCATGATTGGGTATCTCGGACGGCAAGTTAGTCGGTCCCAGGATGGTAACATCATGTTCGACCACTGATTGATCCGCCTGGCTCAACTCACAGTTTCCACCACGCTCGGCCGCCAGGTCGACGATCACACCGCCAGCCGGCATCCGCTGGACGGCATCGGTCGTAATTAATAAGGGGCTTGTCTTTCCTGGTATGGCTGCGGTCGTGATCACGATATCACTGGCTGAAACGATATCGGCCATCAACGCTCGTTGCTTCTCGTAAAAATCATCCCCGAGGGCTTTCGCATAACCACCCTTGTCTTCCGAGTCACCGGTTTCCAATTCCAGCTCCACGAAACGAGCTCCGAGGCTTTCCACCTGCTCACGACAGGCCGGTCGTACATCGTATGCCTGAACCACGGCACCGAGACGACGCGCGGTCGCGATAGCCTGCAAACCAGCCACGCCGGCACCAATCACGAAAGCTCGAGCAGCCGACAGGGTACCTGCCGCTGTCATCATCATGGGAAACATCTTGGGCAATTCGGCAGCAGCCAACAGGACCGCGCGGTAACCGGCAATCGTGGCCATGCTGGACAGGACATCCATGCTCTGGGCACGTGTGATTCGCGGCACCATCTCGAGTGCGAAATAGCTGACTCCGGTCTCTGCAAGCTGGGAGATCGCCTGCGGGTTGCCCAGCGGATCACACAATCCCAGGACAACCTGTCCCTTGCTAAACAATTCCAGGTCCGCACGACCGGCCTCTGGATTCGCGCCCAGTGATCGTACCTGGACAACCACCTCGGCATCTGCCAGGCCCGCCCGATCCGGAACCACCTGGGCTCCCTCCTCAACGTACTGGGCATCGGAAAATCCAGCCGATGTACCTGCGCCCGTTTCCACCAGGACATCCAGGCCCGCCTTGATCAGGCGCTTGATATTTGCTGGAACCAGGCTCACGCGACGCTCGCCGGGAAACGTTTCTTTGAGTACCGCTACCTTCATAATTCACGCTTTACCGGGAAAGCTCTTACCCCGTCTTGTTCGCCACCTGCTGCACACTCCATGAACCGACACGAACTTCCTGGCATGCAGATGGGTCCGTATCAGCGTACGTCCTTTGCCAGAAGAATGGCTACAACGGACATTAGACCTGCTTTATAGCGAATAATTCTTAATTCCAACAGACGTAGCAACCGGATTGAAGGGGCCGTGAAGTTGCTTATGCCACTTGATCATGAGCTCTGTAACAGCTAAAATCTAACGTTTTGCCCAACTTGCAGGATTTGAACGAGGAGTAACCCGTCGTGGGTAACAAGACATACATGGCCAAGACCGGTGAAATCGACCCCAAATGGTGGTTGGTGGATGCCGACGAGAAAATCTTAGGGCGCTTGTCGAGTGACATTGCCGTCATCCTGATGGGTAAACATCGTCCCACCTACACGCCCCACGTTGATACGGGTGACCACATCGTTGTCGTCAACGCTGAAAAAGTGGCCTTGTCCGGAAATAAATGGGAGAAGAAAGTCTACACCCGTTATACCGGCTATCCGGGGCTGCGGTCGGAAACAGCAGCGGACCGATTGGCCAAACGCCCCGAGATGATCTTGCGTGAGGCTGTGCGACGCATGCTTCCCAAGAACAAGCTGGGACGCAAGATGCTGAGCAAGCTAAAGATCTTCGTCGGTCCCGATCATGATCACCAGGCCCAACAACCGGAATCGATTGACTTACCGGCTGGCCGTTAAAACAAACCATTACCACTCGAATCATCAAGACAGGTTAATAGACTATCATGCTTGTTTCCAAGAAAGACAGTAACACGGGCGAGGCACTGGGAACGGGTCGACGCAAGTCTTCCGTGGCACGGGTCAGAATCAAGGCTGGCAGTGGCACGATCACCGTCAACAAGAAACCCTACGAGGAATACTTCCAGATCACGCAGGATCAACAGAACCTGACCGGCGTGCTGGATGTTGTTGGTTGCCGCGAGGACGTGGACCTGTCTATCAACGTTCAGGGTGGTGGCACCAGTGGCCAATCCGGTGCCTGCAAGATGGGCATCGCCCGGGCACTCGTCTCGTACGACAGCGAGATGTTTCCTGCGCTTCGAGATGGTAGCTACCTGACGCGAGATTCGCGTATGAAAGAGCGTAAGAAGTGTGGTCTGCATGGAGCCCGCAAGGGAACGCAGTTCTCCAAGCGTTAATCACGCGAATCATCGCTTCCCGGTAGTCCTGGCAACGAATTATGCACGGTGTACCGCTGCGCCCTGGATCCCTGCTACAATGACGGTTTCCATCTGCTTCATTGCAATCATGAGCGGGGCATCATCCCATGCAATCAATTGGTCTCCTGGACTGGACCATCTGTTTTGGCTACCTCGCCTTTGTTATCGGGCTGGGAATTTATTTTTCCAACAAGCAAAAAGATAACGATGACTTTTTCCTGGGCGGCCGCAATATGCACTGGCTGCCAGTCGGACTCTCGTTGTTTGCCACGACGTTTAGTTCAAACTCCTTCGTGGGACTGCCGGCAGAGGGAGCTTTTGGCAACTACCATCAACTACTGGCCATTTTTTTTATCCCCTTTGTCGTCATACCGATCACCTGCATCTGGTTCATTCCTTTTTATAAGAACCTGGGGTTCACCAGCCTCTACGAGTACCTGGAAAGAAGATTTCACCGTTCGGTTCGTCTGCTCGCCAGCTTGATCTTCATGGCCTACTCCGCGGGCTGGATGGGAACCATGCTGCTGGCCGTGGCCGAGATTCTCAAGGTCGTGCTCGAGACCGACTCGACCCAGCAAACATTTCTCATCATCACCATCGTGGGAATCCTGGCAACTGTCTACACTGCGATGGGCGGCGTCAAGGCAGTCATCTGGACCGATACGATCCAGGCGTTTGCGCTGGGAGGTGGCATGTTGTTCCTGTTGCTACTACTCGTGTCCCAGATCGATGGTGGCTGGAGCAGCTTCATAAGCGTGGGAAGTGGCGCTGGCAAGTTTGACATGTTCCATACGGACGGGGGCTTCCGGGAACGCAATATTTTCTCGGCCTGTGCTTACGGGTTCTTCGTTTACATGGGGGGGCAACTTGCCTCTTACGGATCATTCCAACGTTACGTGACCGTGGAAACGGTGAGCGATGCAAGAAAATCACTGGTCCTTAAAGGGGTCTTCACGCTGGTGATCTGCACACTCTTTTTCCTCGTCGGCACCGGGCTTTATGTTTACTACCAGCAATACCATGCCGACATTTATGACACGTTTTCTGCCGGTGGCGGCAAGGACCAATTGCTCCCTCATTTCGTCGTTCATTACGCCGGAGGCTATGGCATGACCGGCCTCATCCTGGCAGGCCTCTTTGCCGCGGCCATGAGCAGCCTGGACAGTGGCATCAACAGCATGACCGCCTCACTGGTTACCGATTGGTACCGTGGGCGGGAATTGGGGACCCGGACCAATCGCTGCCTGACAGCTGTTTTCGGGATCGGCGTGACCGTCATTGCCTGCCTGCTCTCCTTGATCGACAAGGGTGTGTTTGACATCCTCCTCTCGATTGCCGGCGCCACGCTGGGACTGTTACTGTCCGTTCTGATGATGGGGATGTTGCTCTCCAGGGCCAATACCATCGGCGTATTAACCGGCGCCATCTCTGGACTCCTGGTGTTCCTTTGCATCCGGGTTAATGCACTCAGTAGCAGGCTGATCACCAAACTAGAAACGCTGGCACCCTCGCTCCATGGCTACCTGCGGGACCTGCAAGACAATACCTGGTGGGATGGCATGTTCACGACGGTGACCGCCGTTTCCGTCGGGATCGCAGTCAGTTACCTGACTACCCCTCCACGCCCCGAACAGTTGCAGGGGCTGACGCTGCGAGATGCAGGCAAGACCGATCCAACCGTTGCAGACTGATCGCCTGTTACGATGCGGAACTGACGCCAACACAGGTCGCTCCAACTGGACCGATTGTAGCGTGCCACGATCCATCGCGCTGTCATAAAACGGTGAGTTCCCCTGTACCCATCCTGCCTGGGCGGTCGATGGAAAGATATACCGGTCACGGATGTCGGGTAATCCTGGTTGACCTTGGCACTTATGCCGAGCGTGTAACCCATTTATCACCAGGGTTTCTGGAAGGATAACACTCTTCATGTGATTTAACTCCCGACGAAATCAGGCAACATCGTGACTCACTCCATACCCGACTACATCAAGCTCCACACCGAAGAAACTCCTGTCCTACCCGGCCTGGAAACAGCCGCCGGGGACGAATTAACTCGTTTATCGAGTGCCTTTCTCGAGGCAACTGGCTGGTCCCTACACTACCAGCAGCAAGAAGGTCCGCAGCAAGAGAATGCCCGTAACCTGCAATCTCCAGCGACTGATGAGCTGGCAGTATCCGTGCCCGTGCTGGACCAGGCTCAACAACTCCTGGGAGAGTTCCTGCTAGAGCAGGCCCCCACAACCTCCCAGGAGATTCCGGAGATGGCCTTACCGGCGGCCACGGAACTGGCAACGGCCATCAGTGGCCTGGTTTCCACCCTGGAACAAGCACGCGAAACCGTCTGGAAGCAGGAAGCTCAATTGGCCGCTGCCATCCCGGTCAGCGTCCGCAAGGATGAAGAAACACACCTGGCAGCTCGATTGGAATCCATCCTGCGTTGTGGAGCCGAAGCGATCGGTTGCCAGGCGGCAGCGGCCTATCTGCTCGACGACGATACCAGGTACCTGAAGCTGCGCAGCTGCTGGGGCTTACCCTCCCAGCGTCTCCTGGATCCCCCGCGTCCCTTGCAGGGAGCAAGTGTTGACCTGGAGGCCCTGGTCGGACATGCCGTTGTCCTCAAAGATGCATCTTGTATGCCCGAGTCGCTGTCCGAACATACTTTCCCATCCGCGATATGCGTTCCCATCTCGAGTCCAACCGTTCCCCTGGGAACCCTCTGGATCTTCAGTGACGCGGATCGCACCTTCAACCAGCAAGAATCAAATCTCGTGGAAATGGTAGCTGGACGTATTTCAGCAGAACTGGAACGAGAAGTACTTTTGCAACAAGCGATTACTGCTTCGCTACAGGAGCGACAGTGGCAACATGCAATGACCTGGCAGGAAAATCGACTTCCACGAAATCCTCCCTTGCTGACTGGCTGGCAAATTGCGGCAGGTACCGAGCAGGCGCAGCAGATCGGGGGCGATTTCCATGACTGGACCATCCTTACGGATAACCGACTGGCAGTGATGGTCGGTGACGCTGCTGGATCAACGATCGAATCCGCCCTCACCACGGCCACGGTCCAGGCTTCGATGCGGGCACACATGGACGCCATGCCGCGGCCGGGAGACCTGTTGAATCACGTCAATCACTTGCTGTGGACCGGCTGTACCGGAGATCAATTTGCCTCGCTGTTCTACGCTGTGATTGATGAATCGACGGGCAGGCTGGAGTACAGTGGCGTGGGAGACGTGGCAGGGATCCTGCTGCGGGAAGATAGTTTTCGCTGGCTCCATGCAAATCCATTGGCGCTTGGTACCCAGGAGAGCAGTGAGTATGAAACGGTCGTCGAGCAAATCCAGGTCGGTGACACGTTTGTGCTGTTTTCCGAGGGCCTGATTGCCGGGCATCAACAGCACGATCCTCGGGAGATCGAGGAATCGTTGATCACCCTCTTGAGGCAACTGGAAAACGCCACGGCCCACGAAATTGTACAGGTCATGAAACAGTGGGGGGCCACGCCAGAGCGAGACTTATCCGAAGAAGATCAAACGGTACTGGTCATTCGCCGAACTGGCTGATCAGCATCCTAAATCTCCCCTGCCTGGACCGGTGTAACCGCTTGACGCCCCGGGTAAATCGCCTAGACTTGATCCATGGCAAGCGGGTGTGGCGGAACTGGCAGACGCGCATGGTTGAGGGCCATGTTCCCGCAAGGGAGTGGAGGTTCGAATCCTCTCACCCGCACTTTTCTTTTTTAGCCAGCTGCAATGACTGCGTGTTTTACCCCCGTGAGGGCAGCATGAAATCATACGGCACAATCTGCCCACCCCTGTTCCTGGTCATTGGATTCTTGTGCTGCTGCCCGGAACAGGGCTATCCTGCTCAACAGGCCAAGGCAAATCGCAAGCAGGCCACAGCAGCCTTGCAAAAGGCCGTTTCATTCTTCCAGCAACAGGTTTCCATCAAGGGCGGATACCTCTGGCGTTACTCCACGGACCTGGAAAAGCGTGAAGGAGAAGGCAAGGCTTCACCATCCACGGCCTGGGTACAGCCCCCTGGAACACCCTCGGTGGGTGAGGCGTTACTGCGCGTTTACCAACGTACCGGAGATCGTTTCTATCTCGATGCTACCCGGCAAACTGCGGAGGCCCTGGTCCAGTGCCAACTTCGTTCGGGTGGCTGGAGCTACCGGATTGAATTTGATCCTGCGCAACGTCGACAGAATTCCTACCGTACCAATGCGAAGAATGTCGGCACACGAAACGTGAGCACGCTGGACGATAACACGACCCAGGCTGCACTACGTTTCCTGATGCGACTGGATCACGAGTTGAAATTCAAGGACCCATCGATCCACGAGACCGTAACCTATTGCCTGGATTCGTTGTTGAAAGCCCAGTATCCCAACGGGGCCTGGCCCCAGCGATTTTCAGCTTTTCCCGAGCCGGGGAAATTCCCCGTTCGCAAGGCCAGTTATCCGGACAGTTGGTCACGCACGTATCCCGGAAAAAACTACCAGGGGTTCTACACTTTCAACGACAACACCATGTCCGATGTTATCGACGTGATGTTCGAGGCGATGGAAATCTACCAGGATGATCGCTACCTGCAAGCCGCCAAGAAATGTGGGGACTTTATCCTGCTGGCCCAGATGCCAAATCCCCAGCCCGCCTGGGCGCAACAATACAACCTGGCCTGCCAGCCTGCCTGGGCACGGAAATTCGAACCTGCTTCCGTAACCGGTGGAGAGTCCCAGGGAATCATGCGGACCCTGCTGAAACTGTATCGAAAAACCGGCCAGGCCAAGTACCTGTCAGCCGTCGAACCTGCCTTGAAATACCTCGAGGCTTCCCAGTTACCCGGTGGAAAACTCGCTCGTTTCTACGAACTGAAGACCAACAAGCCACTCTATTTTACGCGGCAATATGAACTGACCTATGAATCCGATGATCTCCCGACCCACTATGGATTCATCGTTGGATCAGGCCTGCCATCCATTCGCAAGGAATACGAACGCCTCCGCAAGCAGGGACCCGATCAACCGCGCAGTACAACGACTGCTGTCGATCGCGTGGAACGCCTAACCGACTCCCTGCAGCGAGAAGCAGCAGAGATCATCATGTCCCAGGACGAGCGCGGCGCGTGGGTTACCAGGGAACCATTACGGTACCAGGGTTCACCAGATACCGTGCAACAAACAATCAGCACCAGTACGTTTATCCATCACGTTGACGTACTCAGTCGCTACCTGGCGGCCACCCGACCAGGTAACTAGCAGCCGCTGCGAGCCAGTTCCAGCAAGGTCCTGACCATCACGCCACTGCCCCCGGCATCGATTTCCGGTTTTGCCTTGTCCTGGAAAGCCGGGCCAGCGATATCCATGTGGGTCCACGTCGTGTCACCGACGAATTCTTCCAGGAACTTGCCAGCCGTGATCGCTCCTCCCCAGCGTCCTTCACCGATATTCTTGAGGTCGGCAATGGGACTTTGAAGCTGCTTGGCATACTCGGGAAACATTGGTAGTTGCCAGGCACGTTCACCGCAACGAGCGGCAGTTTCTGCGATACGATCACACCATGGCTGATCATTGGTCATTAACCCCACGACATCCAGCCCCAGTGCCACCACGCATGCACCTGTCAGCGTCGCCAGGTTAATCATTTTTGCTGGCTGATAATCGCGGGCCACGTCCAGTGCATCGGCCAGCACAAGGCGACCCTCGGCATCCGTATTCAGGACCTCGATCGTCTTACCATTCCTGGCCTTGAGTATATCACCCAGCCTGTAAGAATTTCCGCTAACCATGTTCTCGACCAGTCCCACCACGCCGATAACATGCTGCGGCACTTTGAGTCGAGCGATTGCTCGCATCGCTCCCAGGACCGTGGCCCCACCAGCCATATCACATTTCATGGCCTTCATCCCATCGGATGGCTTCAAGGACAATCCTCCCGAATCAAACGTGACCCCCTTGCCTACCAGGGCCAATTCAGGATGTTCCGAATCATTGCCGCGATGTCGCATGATCAACAACCGGGCCGGACGATCTGAACCCTGGGCGACTCCCAGCAAGGATCCACAGCGTTCCTCGGCCAGTCGCTTTTCATCCCAGACTTCAATTTCAAAACCACTATCCGAGGCTTCCTGGACGGCAGTCTCGGCAAACGTTTCAGGGTAGATCACATCGGCGGGTTCATTGACAAGGCGACGAGTCAGGTTCACGGAGCCTGCGACCACTTCCCCCTGTTCAACCGCCGAGGATTCGGTCGTCAGCCACTGAAGATCGGCAAAAGGATGCAGGTTTTTTTCGACCCGATAAAGATCCTGTCCCTGGCATCCTACCAGTGCTCCACAGACGCCGCTTTCGACGGCCTCGGGAGACCAATCGGCATCCAGGCAAAAGGCAACCCGATCCCGGGGCTTACTCGCCAGCTGCTTGGCTGCCACGGCAGCCGCTCGAAAGGCGACGGGCGGAGCAAATGCTTCCTGAGGTCCCATTCCTACCAGCAAGACGTGACCTGTCGTAACTCCGGGAGGACTCAACCACACCGAGGTTTCCCCAGCCTTTCCAGTGATTTCCCCCGCTTCCAGCAAGGCTTTCAATCCACCTGCTGTTGCCTGGTCCAGTTGCTGGGCGGCTTGTGGCAAAATGGCTCCTTCATAGATACCGACGACGAGTGCATCTGCATCGATTCCTGTAATGTCCTGTTGGATCGCTTGAATAGGCATGTCCGTTCATTCCTCTTGGCGGGTTCGGTGGTAAGATATTAGTGTCTACACGCTGCTGAAATGGTTTTGGTTTTTATGGCTTTCTACTATTCTTGAAGAACGGTTATTCTATCGCCTGTGGCGGGGTTATCCCAGCGGCTTACCGGACCCAGAAACCGGGTCCTTTTCCTGCGAAGAAAACAATTCACTTATGGGTTATCGTAACTTACGACAATGCGTCGAGGACCTGGCGGCCAACGGTCATCTCGTGCGCTGTACAGACGAGATAGATGCTCACCTGGAAGCCGCCGAAATTCAACGCCGTGTTTTTCGTGCTGACGGTCCGGCCGTGCTCTTTGAAAATGTGCGAAACTGCTCGTTTCCCATGGTCAGCAATCTTTTTGGAAGTATTTCCCGGGCTCACTTCATCTTCCGGGATACGCTTGAATGGGTACAGCGCCTGGTGGAACTCAAAACGGATTCCAATGCTTTCTGGAAAAAACCGTTGCGTTACTGGAAAGCCCCCTGGATGGCCACGCGGATGCGCCCTCGTAAATGCCGCCGTGGTCCCGTACTGGCTTGCCAAACGACGGTGGACCAGTTGCCCCAGTTGCATTCATGGCCGGATGACGGGGGAGCATTCATCACGTTGCCCCAGGTCTACACGGAACATGCCGATGAACCGGGAATTCAGCGATCCAACCTGGGCATGTATCGCATCCAACTCTCGGGGGGCCAATACGCAGCCAACGAAGAAATTGGCTTGCACTACCAGTTGCATCGCGGGATTGGTGTCCACCACGCGGCAGCCATTCGCAACCAGTCACCATTTCATGTCAACGTCTTTGTCGGTGGCTCACCAGCCATGAACCTGGCTGCGGTCATGCCCTTGCCGGAAAACCTCTCCGAACTACTTTTTGCCGGGGCACTCGGTAATCGTCGAACCCCCATGGTCGTGGGTGCCAGCCCCTTGCCGATTTACGCGGAAGCTGATTTCTGCATTACCGGCCAGGTCGATCCGGACCGAATGTTACCGGAAGGACCCTTTGGTGATCACCTGGGATACTACAGCCTGGCCCATGATTTCCCCGTCCTGAAAGTCGAGAAGGTTTTCCATCGACGCGAT
>JAZADA010000193.1:0-4485 GCA_036124135.1 Planctomycetota bacterium
CCTGTCGACCGGGCCTTCAATCGAGCAGTCTTTATAGTCCTCGCGTTAAGAATTCCTGAACAAGCCGGTTCCCAACGGCATTACCTCGAATTCAGGTTCCGGAGGATGGCCGTGAAAAAAGTCGCCATGACATGGATTTTATCCCTGGTTGCTATCCTGGCCCTGTTGGCCATCCACCGCATCGCCCACGAACTCATTTCTCACCCGGATCCAGAGAGTATTTCCAATAAGATTCGGCCACTACCCAGTCTGCTATTCAAAATTCTCAGCAACGTGCTGCTCATCAGCTGCCTGTTGACAAGTTTCTTTCTTCCTGGCCTACAGCTTTTCCTGTTACGCAAGGAAATGAAGCAACAAGTCCTGGTTGCCATTTTCCTGGGATCACTGCTCGGTCCGTTATCGATCCTGGCCGTGGTCACCATGATCGTCCATGACCTGGATGGTGGTCTCCTGTTGTTCCTGGGAATCATCGCTGCTCCAGCCAGCGCGATCTTTACCCTCGGAATCCTGCACCTCACATCCAAGCCATTGCACCCTCGGCCCACCAAGATCAGCTGACCACTTCATGTAAAAATTGATCCGTCCCTCTAATTCCTACCTGTGAAAGTCACCTCGCATGTCATTTGGCCGTTATCGATGTGACCGTTATAAGTTATAATACGACTTCATCTTGCGGCGTGATGATCCAATCACCCGCCTGGAAATGGTAAGCAAACTTTCTTCACAAGTGCAGCAAATACATGTTACTGAAAAGCAAAATGGTCCAGCGGTTGTCCGGCGGTTTCCTGGAAAGGTGGGGTACCAACCGGGTATCTGCTCTCCAACGATTGTTCCTCAGCACACACAAAGACCGCCAGGTCATGAAGCTAATGAAACGCGTTCGCAAGGAAGTGGGCGGGCCGCTGACCAACGAAGCGTTTATCCTGTTGTCACTGGCAAAGTCCCAGCGAATGCTACCCGGGGACTTTGCGGAAGTCGGTGTTTTCCGTGGCGGATCAGCGCGTTTCCTGTGCGAAGGCAAGGGAGACACCACGCTGCGCCTGTTCGATACCTTTGCTGGATTACCAGAGGGCAGCGAAGAGGACGGCAACGTATTTCGCAAGAGCCAATATGCCTGCAGCCGACCAGCCGTGGAAAACTACCTGAAGGATTTCGAGAACATCAAGTATTACGAAGGACTTTTTCCTGATTCCACCGAGGGAGTTGATGAAGTCCACGAGGCCCGCTATTCATTAGCGCATTTTGACGTGGACCTTTACGAGGGAACCCTGGCATGCCTGGATTTCTTCTATCCTCGCATGTTGCCCGGTGGTGTCATGATCACCCATGACTATTCCATCCTGGCGGGGGTCAAACAAGCGTTTGACGAGTTCTTCGCAGACAAGCCAGAAGGCCTGATTGAAATGCCCACCACCCAGTGCATGGTCATCAAACTGGCCGAGCAATAATATCACCCTGCCAGCAATATAGTCATATGCCTGAACCTGTTTGCGAGATCAATCGTTTCTCACCGGGTCAGCGACCTGATGAACGTGCTATTGGATACCAACGGTGGCGATCCCTGTTGTTCCTGCACTGGGAAGTCTCCGAGGAAGCACTACGCCCGCTGGTCCCCAAGCGTCTTTCCCTGGATCTCTACCAGGACACTGCCTATGTCAGTATCGTATTGTTTGGCATGGAAGGGGTGCGGGCTCGATGGTGGCCGGAATTAATGTCCTTCCGATTCCTGGAGGCCAATGTCCGCACCTACGTTCATCACGAGGGCCAACCGGGTATCTACTTCATGTCGATGGATGCGAATCATCGCTCCGCTGTTTGGGCAGCACGCAGGGGATGGAGTCTACCCTATCACTATTCTGCTATTCAAATGAATCAACAGGACGCGCAAACCGACTACCGCGTTGATCGGCGGCGGAGCGAGGCAACAAATCACACGCGCTACCAGGTCGGTTCATCGCTGGGACCTTCGAGCCTCGGCACCCTGGAACACTTTTTACTGGAACGCTATTTCCTGTTTGTCGAACATCGTGATCGCCTCTGCCACGCCCAGGTGCATCATGCTCCTTACCCAGCGCATAGCGTGGAACTTCTCGATCTCCAGGATAGCCTGGTAACCGCAACCGGGCTGTCCGGCATCTCCGAAAATCCGCCGCTGGCCCATTATGCACCGGGAGTGGATGTAGAGATCTTCTCCCTGCGGCCGGTTTCCTAGCAACCGAACGGCCTTACCTTGCCAAACTTTTCCAACCCCGGTTTGCATCGGGACAATAAACTGCGTTACGCTTACAGGCAGTTTCCTCTTCTCATACCATTTCCAGTACCAGAATTGTCGCAACTCACATTCAACTGCCTTACCAACCATTCGATGGTCTCCTGCTATGAATCGCATACTGTTTTCAACGCTGACTTTTATTCTGCTCTGCCTGCACGGATCCAGCGGGGCAGCAGCCCCACTTAACTGGATCCAGTTGCCTCTCATCCCGAACGAATTTGGCCTGGGTGGCCCCAATGCAGGGGTCCACAACGGCGCCCTGATCGTGGCCGGGGGTGCTAACTTTCCCAAGGGCCCCCCCTGGAAGGTTGGCGATCAACCCAAGGGGGATAAGGTCTGGCACCGGGCAATCTATGTCCTTGAACGCGGAGATACCAAGTGGCAAGGTGGTTTTGATCTCCCCAAGCCGCTGGCCTATGCAGCGGCGGTATCCACGACCGAGGGAGTCTACCTGTTGGGTGGAGAAACGTTTGGAAAAACTCGTGACTCTGCCACCGGAAAGACGCTGACCACGAATCACCCGATCGCTGACGTGGTTTTATTAAGCTGGGACGGCAAGGCTGGCAAGCTCCGGATTACAGAAGATGCCCTGCCTCCTCTACCAAGACCGTGCCAGTATCATCGTGCCGTGATCATGGACCGGGTGATCTATGTCACGGCGTCGCATGCTGCCAGTCCCCGGAGCCAGGCGCTGGATGTCATTTCGTTCTGGTCGCTGGATCTTAAACAGCGATCTCGCAAGCAACGTTGGAAACAACTGCCACCATGGCCAGGTCCTGCTCGTGAGAAGATGGCACTGGCAGTTCAAAATACGGTGATCGATGGGCAATCAACACGCTGCCTGTTCATGATCAGCGGCGCCACCTGGACCAAGGATCGTAACGGTGAAATGGATCTCAGTCGTTTCCGTTTTTTCACCGATGCCTATCGCTACCATCCGGGAACAAACCAGTGGCAAGTCCTTGCCAGCCTGCCGGTCCTGAAGGACGATCGCCAGATCGCCCTATCGCGTTACGGCTTCAACTCGACCAATAAAACATGGTTTCCCCTCAAGCCAGGTCAGCAAGAACAACACGACATCAACCAGCTGTTCGCAGGTCAACTCACACCACTGGCTGCCAGCACAGCGATCGCTGCCGGACCTTCACACGTTTTGCTCTTCAGCGGCGCTACAGGTCGTTATATCACCATGAATCTTTCCGAGTGTCCTACTTTTCCTCCCGATGTGATGGCTTACGACACGGCAGGCAACCGCTGGACACGTGCAGGTGAAATGCCAGAAGCCGTCGTAACCACCAAGGCCGTCCGCTGGGGTGACCTGATCGTGGTACCCAGTGGAGAAATCCGACCTGGCATCCGTACACGGCAAGTCCAGGCATTACCCGTAACCTCTGCAATGGAAGCCTTGAAACGCTAGAACTATCAGGCTTTTCCACCTACAATCGATGGTGATCCGGCACTGCAATTCAGCCGCCACAGGTTCCCTGGTTCAAGAGGAGTTGAAATGATGCTTCACCGCCTGGTTATCACGTTCACGCTGATTACCTCATGCAATGTGCTGTTCGCCGCAGACAACTCGGCAGCAATTTCATCCGCTCTCAAACGAGCCGGTACGAATCGATCCCAGATCCAGGCAGCCCTGGATCGCAGTCCGGCCAAGCAGCGCGAGGGGATGCAGTTCTTGATCGCTCATATGCCCGATCATGACTTGAAAACATTGACCGCTGAATTCCTGCTGGAAAACGTGCGCCTGGCCTACCAGGCGCGCGAGGAATCTTCCTGGAAAGCAAACATCCCCAACGACATTTTCCTTAACAACGTACTCCCTTACGCGACCATCAACGAACGGCGAGATCGCTGGCGCAAGGATTTCCACGACCGGTTTCGACCGCTGATCAAGGACATTCAGTCCCCTGGCCTGGCCGCTACCAAGTTGAATCAAAACATTTCCAGGTTAACCAAGGTCAAGTATTCCACCAAGCGTGCCAAGCCCGATCAAAGTCCCTACGAATCAATGGAATCGGGCCTGGCTTCCTGTACGGGTTTATCCGTGCTGCTGGTCGATGCCTGTCGTTCCGTTGGAATTCCGGCACGTGTAGTTGGCACCCCCTTGTGGACCAACAAGAGTGGGAATCATTCGTGGGTCGAGATCTGGGATAATGGATGGCACTTCACCGGTGCCTGTGAAGCTACCGGCGACTCGCTGGATCGTG
>JAZADA010000194.1:0-2463 GCA_036124135.1 Planctomycetota bacterium
TGCTGGCCACGGATGAATCCGGGCACCAGTTACTGCTGCTGCGGATTGAATCGGATCAAATCCATGTGCAACAACGGATTGCGGTCAGTCCTTACCCGGTACGAGTCGTGATCGACCAGCAACAGCAGTATTGTTATGTGACCTCGTTATGGTCGCGACGTGTGACGCGTTTGCGACTGGAAAAATCCGCAGCAGGATGGAGAATGTCCGGAGGCCAGGCATTGGACCTGCCGTTTTCTCCCCGCGAGTTGCGATTGCTGCAGGATGCTCAGCGCCTGGTGATCGGGGATTCATTTGGTGGACAACTGGCCGTGGTTGATACATCCAACCCCGAGACGGGACCACTCCGCCTGCTGGGTGTTCGACAGTTTCCCGGGCACAATATTCGGGGCATGGGAGTGAGTGCCAATGGCAAGATGCTGTTGATTGCTCACCAGATGCTCAACGAACTGGCCCATACAGTTCGCAATGATGTGCACTGGGGATTGTTAATGTCTAATGATCTACGCTGGCTGAAGATCGAGTCGGTACTGGAAGGCGGTTCGGATCTCTACAAGGGAGCTCACATGCACCCGTTGGGAGAAGCGGGCAGCGCGACAGCCGATCCCTCAGGACTGGCAGTTTCTCCGCAGGGCGTGGTGGTAGTCACGCTGGGCGGAGTACGCGAAGTGGCGGTCGGACGGGAAAATGATTTTAGTTTGCAACGTGTCAACGTGGGGCGCCGTCCTGTTGCTGTGGTGATTCATCCCAACGGCAAGCGAGCCTACGAGGCAAACATGTTTGATGATTCAATTTCCGTGGTTGACCTGGAAGATCCTGGTGAATTGGCTAAGATCTCGCTTGGTCCCAGGGCTGAGTTAAGCAAGCAGGACCGAGGCGAGTTACTGTTTTTCGATGCCCGGCTTTCCCATGACAGCTGGATGAGTTGTCACAGTTGCCATACCAATGGACATTCTAACGGACTCCTGAATGACAATTTTAGTGATGCCTCTTTTGGAGCACCCAAGCGAGTCCTGTCGCTGCTGGATCGGTCAGAGACGGCTCCCTTTGCCTGGAATGCAAGTGCCCCGAACCTGGCAACCCAGGTTCGTAATTCCATCGAACAAACGATGCAATCCGATGATCCGGCCAAGGATGAGCAGGTTCAACAGATCGTTAGTTTCCTCAAGACGTTGAAGGCGCCTCCGGCGATCGACAAGGTGCGAGGTCAATATGACGCCGCGGCGGTTGAGCGTGGACGACAGGTTTTCCAACAGCGGCAGTGTGCCAAATGCCATGCTCCGCCCCACTATACGACTCCCAGGATCTATGACGTGGGACTCAAGGATGAACTGGATCACCACGAATTTAATCCGCCGTCATTGCGCGGGGTCGGTTACCGGACCTCGTTCTTTCATGATAGCCGGGCCAAGCAGTTGCGGGATGTGTTTTCAGTGCATGGGCACCAGGTAGAAAATGGCCTGGAAGAAAACCAGTTGCGAGACCTGTTACATTTTCTACGCAGTCTCTAGGAATCGCCTGGGACTAGCGACGCCAGCCAATGACGCGTTTCAGCAGTCCAGCAGACCAGGGTGACAGGCGACTGCGCTGGAACTGGTCTCCCAGCTGCTGCAGGGCCTGTGATTGAGTCGGGTAACAATGGATGGCGTTGCTGAGGGTACCCAGCGACAGTCGTTGCGACATGAGTAGCGAAAAGGTATTGATCAACTCACCGGCGCGATGTCCCGCAATGGTGGCGCCCAGCAACCGGCCGGTTCCCTGGCGACAATAGGCGGCGATGAAGCCGCTTTCATTTCCATCGAGCACGCAGCGATCAATCCCGGAAAAGGGAACCCGGTACGTATCGATGGCCAGTCCCTGGCGATCTGCTTCTGCGGCAGTCAGGCCAATCTGTGCGATTTCTGGATCCGTATACGTGGCATGGGGAACGGTATACGCGGGCCAGGAACGGCGTCCAAAGAAAAACGCGTTACGAATACAGAGGCGAGCCATGGCATCAGCCGCATGCGTGAACTGTTGGTCACCAATGACATCGCCGGCAGCGAAGATGCGGCGATTTGTTGTTCGCAGGTGATGATTCACCTGGATCCCCTTGGACTGGTAAGTTATGCCAGCTGCTTCCAGGTCGAGACTTTCCACATTTGCCTGCCTGCCCGTTGCCACCAGTAACTGATCTGCTTCCACGAGCTCGGCTCGCAGAGGTGTTTGTAATTGCAGCTGTTGAATCTTACCCTGGCTGGTTGCTTCCACGACCTGGGTATCCAGGTGGACCTGGATACCTTCCTGCTGGAACTGGTCCAGCAGCAGTTGGCTGGCCTCGTGGTCCTCGCGTGGCAGCAGCCGCTTTGCCTGGTCGATCAAGGTGACCTGGCTGCCAAAACGGTGGAATGCCTGGGCCATCTCGACACCGATAGGTCCGGCTCCAATAATCGCCAGCCTGCGGGGTAGTTCGGTTAGCGAGAA
>JAZADA010000195.1:0-2518 GCA_036124135.1 Planctomycetota bacterium
GCGGATGAGACCGTCGCTCCGGATCCACCTCAACTGGCCGATACGGACACGCCCCTGGCCCCCATGCCCCAGGAAGACATCGCCGACCTGGTCGCGATCGACAACGACTTACCGGCCCTGGAAACGACCCCCGAACAGTCGGCCGATGCCCAGGAAGCACCGCTCGAACAGCCACTTGCTGACACCACGGACGAACCACTTGCCGAGGTTTCCAGCGAACCAACCACGGCGCCCCTGGCACCTGCACCGACGGATCCCCTGGTAAACACGGATACAGCTCAGCAGGAACCAGCAACAGAACCCGAAACGGACTCCAGCGATGAAGAAGCACTGGAAGCTGACACTGAACCGCTGGAGGCCGAGATCAAAACCCCGGCTCCCGCTGATTCCACTGCAACTCCTCAGCCGATGCCTCAATTACCCAGTGACGCTGACATGAAGGTTGCCCAGGAAATCCTCAAGCAATTCAAGCAACTCAAGGAGGCCGGCGATCTACATCACTTCTCCATCTACCTGCGAGTACTGGGAGGCACCGCCGAGTTGAGTGGCGAACTGGTATCAGAAGAGCAGCACGAGTTGCTCGTTCGCACCACCCGCACCGTAACAGGCGTGGAAGCGGTTAAGGACCTGTTGGTCATCAAGGATGCCAAGCAGGAAGAGGCAACGGAAGAAGCCACCGAACAGCCCCTGCCGCCTGCTCCGATTGCCGACACAGAGACAGCCGAACCCGCACTGCCCCTGGAACCGGCTCTTGAAGCAGCCGCCGAAACCACAACAACCGAAGCGGAAGCGGTTGAAGCCGCGGAGCCCGTCGAAGAAACTGCCGCCGAGGAAGCACCTGCCCAGGAGGAAGAGGTGAATGAAACTCCTGAGCCTGCCGCAGCGGTCGACGAAAAGCCGGCCAGTGATGAGCCGGTGGACCCGGCAGCACTACCGGATCCGGTCGAGGAAGAGTTACTGCAGATCAAGTAATCACGCTGTCGCCGTGACAGTGGCCTCGGCCGGGCTACCGCTTTCTGCAGTGGCCATGCTGAAACGGGCGCTGGTTAGAATTGCTGGAAGTAACGTTTCGAGTTAGTGACCGGCTCGCGAGACTCCCAGTAAGTATCGGCCGAACGATCCAGCTTTCGCTTGAGGGGATCGCGTCCCAGTAATCTCATGACCAGCCCAATGGGCGTCATGCAACCATAGTAGATGAGTGCCAGCATCACGTGACTGACGACCCAACCGATGGGAAAGGCGGCATACATCCAGCCGATCAGCAGGGGTCGCAAGGCACGAGGTTGAAGTAAGCCCACGGCGCTGATGACCGCGGCCACGCAACAAAACACCAGGGCGGGGCCGGGGAGTTCAAACTTGTTCTTCAGCACCAGTCCTACCAGGACCGCAAAGGCGGGAAACCAGATCCCTGCAAACTGGCGCAGTTCCCGGTCCGAATAATCGGTCCGCATTTCAATCAGGCCCATGGTCATTCACTCCGCTTGATTCTCACTGGCTAGTCCAGGTTAAACTGGCTGAGATAACGATCGCTTTCATGTTCCTCAGCGTTCGGTTGATTTTCCTTGAGCAACACGATGTGCTCCATCACCAGGACGTCCATGTTCGTTGCCATGAAGCATCGATAGGCATCCTCGGGAGTGCATACGATCGGCTCCCCACGCACGTTAAAGCTTGTATTGATCACCATGGGGCTGCCGGTCAATTCATGAAAACGGCTCAGCAGCCCATGGAACCGGGGCGCATGTTCCGCATCCACGGTTTGCACGCGGGCCGAATAATCAACATGTGTAATGGCCGGGACCACGGATCGGCATTCCTTGAGCTTGTCCAACCCGCGAGCCGGTTCGGCGTCACCGCTGGGATCGACACGCTTGGCCGGTTGCACGGGAGCCACCAGCAACATGTAGGGACTGGATTGCCCGGGTTCCATCTCGAAGTAATCCGAGACAGATTGTTCCAGGACCGATGGGGCAAAGGGTCGAAATGACTCGCGAAACTTGATCTTCAGGTTCATCACCGACTGCATTTCGCGACTGCGGGCATCCCCGAGAATACTGCGCGCCCCCAGTGCACGAGGGCCGAATTCCATGCGTCCCTGCATCCAGCCAACCACTTTTTCACTGGCCAGTAGCTGGGCAACCCGATCATAGAGGGCATCCCATTCAGAATGTGTTTCATAGACGGCGCCCTGGGTATCCAGGAATTCCCGCACCTGGTCATCAGAAAACTCCGGTCCCAGCAGGGAACCTGACTGGCTGTCATGGGCCACGGGGGTACGTGCATTGCCGAGCAACTGGTGCCAGACAAACGAGATGACTCCCAGGGCACCACCAGCATCGCCAGCCGCTGGCTGAATCCAGACATCCTCGAACGGTCCCTCTCGCAAGACACGACCGTTACCGACGCAGTTCAAGGCCACTCCACCGGCGAGACAAAGGTTTTTTAGTCCCGTGACCTGGTGAGCATGCTGCACCATTTTCAGCATGACATTTTCAGTCACCTTCTGGATGGAGGCGGC
>JAZADA010000196.1:0-7996 GCA_036124135.1 Planctomycetota bacterium
GCACGCTGTTGATCCAGGATTTTCGAATCGGGGTGCATGACGTATCCGGCCATGGGCAGTACCTGCAGCGTGGTTCCCCCGGTATGCAGGTCAATGTAATAGTCCGCCGCCTGGATTAATTGACTTAAGGCATGAGCAATTTGTTCGGTGGTTGAACCGTTCGGATCACCGGGGCAGGTTCGTGCCAGGTCCTGGTCATCTGGACCGGCACGGTGTCCGCGCAGGAATGCCGGTTCGTTCACGACGGGGACGAGCGTCAGTTTTCCGCGCAGCAGCTTGAGCGATGGGGAGGCGATCAGTTGCCGGATGGCTGCCATTGGTTCGAATTCATCCCCGTGGACGCCGCCGGTAATGAGCAGGTGCGGGCCCGGTTCCGGGGCTTCCAGGCAGGAGGTCTTAAGCATCATGACAGGCTTTCGGTAGCGGGGTGAGAGGCAGGTACCCATTCGGTGTCGGTTTCAAAAGGAAACATCGGTTTCCGACGATGTTGGTAATCGAGCAGTAACATGTCGGCGGTGGTGGAACCGGGTGTGTTAACCCGGATCAGCGTCTCGCAGACTTCCCGGTAGGCAGCCACCGGTGCATTTACTCCCTTGGCAACCAGGATCTGGAAAGTTCCCGGATCAATATCACACGAGGTGAGTTGGCGGAGACTGAAGGGAGGCATGCGACGGGTGGTCAGCATGAGCGTGATTCCCTTGTCGGTCTGGACCACGGCGGTTGGTCCCTGGTCGCAGTCCGTGAATCCACCGTGCCGTGGCTGGGGTTCGGTAAATGTTCCGTCGTGCAGGCTGATTACGGTGAACTGGCTGGTGAACGGTTTCCCGTGCAGCTGATCCGTGTGGCCTCCCACGGAGAGTGTACAGGTGGCACCCGGCCCCGCGAGGGTAGCTTGTTCCACGGCGGCTGGGTCATAGAGGCAGACAAAGGACCGGTAGAGTTGGTGCTCGTCCAGAGCGTGGAGCAAAAAGGTGCCGTCCGCCGGGGACCCTCCTCCGACATTGTCTCCCATGTCGAGCAGGCAAAGTGGACCATCCAGGTTGGCAACATTTTCCAGGACTTCTTCAATGCCCTGCATCTGTCCAACAAACTCTTCGCGATGGTCCCATAGGTAGCTACCCAGTTCCACTGACATTTGGCTGGCCAATTGAGGTTCATTGTCGGTCACCACGATAACGGCTGATCCCATTTCCTGTACGTCGGAGTACGGAAATCCGAGCAGGATACTGTTGGAAAGGACACGGTCCGTAGCCAGTTGCTGATCAGCCAGGTCGTAGAAAGGACGGCAAGGTGGTTGGTCGGTAAACTGCCGTTCGATGTTGATCGCCATGGGAGGTAGGGAGGCGGCCATGGTGGGTTGAATTTCACCACGCAGGGTAGCGACCATCATCCGGGCCGCATCGATTCCACGTTGTTTTTGATCCAGGTGTGGATTGCTGCGATAGGCAATGATGGCGTCACAGGCATCAACCATCGCGGTCGACAGGTTGCCGTGGGGATCGAGGGTAGCGATACAGGGCATGCTGGTGCCCACCTTCTCCCGGAGCCGGGTGAGCCAGGTGCCATCGGCATCGGGATACGATTCGCAAACCGTGGCACCATGTGGGGCCAGCAGCAGTCCATCCAGCGGCAAGGCTTTCTCCAGTTCGTCGAACAGGCTTTCCAACAATTGGTCATAAGTCTCGGTGGTAATCGCTCCATAGGGGACAGCCCGCGCGGCGAAGATGGGAACGGCTTCCACGGTCTCGCTTTCGCTTTCCTGGTCGGCGGCTGCCAGTCCGGCCAAAAAGCCACTTACCTCGTGATGCGTATTGCCCAGTTGTTCCCGAACTTCTTCTCCGTACAGCAGCTTGTCCTGCTCGAAGTGTTCCCAGCAGGTTGGCGAACTGAGAAAAGTATTGGATTCGTGAAGTAAGGCGATAATTCCAACTCGCATGGGTAGACCTCGTGAAGATAAACCGGGCGGTGAACCCGTTCGCAAAACGGTCACGGATTGATTCTGTTATGATGAAGCCTGGTGGGTTGTCCCTGGAAGGGATGGCCTGCCTGAAATCTACCATACGAGACTCTGCCCGGAGAATCCCTGCAACGCATATACTGAGGAAGTTATGTCCGACGAATCACCTGCCACGATCACGATTGCGATGATGCGAGAATCACTTTACTCGGCTGTTGTCGCTGATGCACTGGACGCGCTGGGTTATACCCACCAGTCTCCGCGTTTGGCATTTCACCCCTATACGACCGATTCATTGCTGGTGGGTCGCTGCAAGACCACGCTCTGGGAAGAGATGGAGGAGAAGGATCCGAATCCCTACGAGCTGGAATTGCAGGCGGTCGATGCCTGCCAACCGGATGACGTACTGGTCGCTGCCGCACAGGGATCGTTACGGTCGGGAATCTGGGGAGAGCTGTTGTCCACGGCTGCCGGGAATCGAGGTTGCGTGGGAGCGATCGTTGATGGCGCTGTTCGCGATATCCAGAAAATGCGTGATATGGGGTTCGCGGTATTTGCTCGCGGCACAAGTGTTTATGACAGCCAGGATCGCCAGCGGGTCTGTGCCATTGATGTGGAAATCAAGATAGACGGGGTCGCGTTTGCAACCGGGGATCTCGTTTTTGCTGATGAGGATGGTGTGGTCGTGGTGCCACGGGCCATCGAGGACGAGGCCATTGCGGCAGCCTGGCAGAAAGTTCACGACGAGAATATCACCCGGGATGCGATTCGCAACGGGATGAAAGCAACAGACGCGTACCAGAAGTACGGGGTCCTCTGATACGCGTCGTTGTGTTGACCGAGATTAAGTGTCCTAGGGCAGTCGCTTGACCCGGATATTACGGAAGTAAACCTTGCTCTTCGGATCGTGTCCCTGCAGGGCAAACGTTCCGGATGCCAATCGTCGCTCGAACTGGTTCGAGGTTGCCTTCTTGTTTTCCGGCTCGGTGTAGTCCACGACGGTCTTGTCGTTGATCTTGATCTGAATGTGCTTGCCCTTGACGATGATATGCTGTGTCCACCATTCGTTGTCCTTGGCGGGCGGATTGGAGACGTTTACCACGCCGTAGAGACTCCCCGTTTTCTTTGGGTCGCCATGCGTGATATTGACCTGGGCCTCGTAGCCATACTTGGGCCAGCCATCTTTCTGGTAGCGCGTGTGGAAATAAATTCCGGCGTTACTGCCTGGTGTGGTCATTACCTCGGCCTTGAATTCGAAGTTGACGAAGGGTTTGTCTGAACCGACGTAGAACAGGTGGCTGCGAGGACCCTCGCAAACCAGGTTTCCCTTCTCGAACTTCCACGTTTCCTTGTTCTCATTGGCTTTCCAGCCCTTCATCGACTTGCCGTCGAATAGGCTGACCCAGCCATCTTCTTTCTCGGCGGCTTGCAGGCTGGCAAGGGAAAGAACGCACGTCACCAGGCAGGTCATGGCAGCTCGTAACATCGGTTGGTCTCCAGGGTGTGGGTTAGTGAATCAATCTTCTTCGCCCAGCTTACCATCTGGATGCATGGTTTTCATCCAGTCAGCGTCGAAATTATCCACGGTAGCGCTGATTTCGACGGTTTTATTGACCCGTGGGGATAGGTACCAGTAGAATGCGAAAAGTGGAAATAAGTGACCAGGGGAAGACCCTGGATGCGAGGATTCCTGGATTAGAAAGTAAACGTATGGTCCGCCGCCCGGAGAGATTGTTGAGCATCGCCCGCCCGCTGGTTTGCGCCAGTGCGCTCCTGTTGCTGGCAACGGAACACTCGGTTCCGGTCCAGGCTCAACAAACGATGGTGACCTTGCCGTCGCACCGGATCAACGATGGTTTTTTTGAACGGATTGGTGTTGGCTGGCACTGGGAATCGACAAGGCCGGGACGCCAGATGTTTTTTAACTACCCAGGTTTAAATTCAGCAGTTCCTTTTTTTGGTGGTTGGGATCCAGGGACTGATGCTCGCTTTGGTTTTGCCGGCCGCAAGGGGAATACCCGTTTCGGTTTCAACATGGCACTGCAACAGGGTAACTCTCGTACGATGATGAGCAGTGCCCCGAGCGTGATGGTTCCTAACGGAGGTTCTGGTTCGATTAGTAGTACGACACTGCGGCCCTTTGTGACTGGCTGGATTCCAGTCGTGGGTCAGCAGTTTCATTCCCCCTGGCGATCCCCGCTGGTCCGTCCGGCATGGATGAACTCCCGAACGATTTCCCAGCTCAAGCGCAGTACATCAGGGGCCTCGGCCACCAGGGAAGAAGCACCTCTGCGACTTACCTCGACGCAGCCACAGACAAATTCAACGATTACCACGGCAACCCAGGGTACTTCCAGCGTGGCCGAGATTCGACGGCAGCAACTGGTGGAGGACCAGGCACGCTTGCAACAAGTCGAGGAATTATTGGAGCGAGCGCGTGGGGCAGAAGCAGCCGGCAAGCTGGGGGTAGCACGCATCTATTACCAGCAGGCAGCCAATCGTAGTGACGGTGAGTTAAAGCGTCTCTTGCTAGAGCGCGAACGTGAATTGAAGCGACGCAAGGCAGCTCTGCAGAATCCAGCAGGCTTGCCACCAGCTCCCGCTGATTTGCCGTGATGCACGTTCTTTGAGAATCGTGGTATCTCCAGGTTGGTGACTCGAGGTTGCTTTCTGAAAGGTAACGATCATGTCATCCAGAAGCTTTCTTGGAATCGCGCTGGCCACGTTGATCCTGTTTGCCTGGGGGGTGCTGATGCACGTGGGACTGCATGAGGGTCTCGAGGCCATCACGATCATGGATGTTTCCCAGGAAGACCAAGTTGTCGAGATGGTACAGGAGCCTGGAGTGACCCTGCCTGACGGCGTTTACATGGGTAGTCGCGGTATTTTCCTGGTAGTTAATACGCTGGCTGATGGTACGAACGTCTTGAGTGGACTGTCGTTTCCCATGGTGCTGATTGTCCAGTTAATCATCTGTGCCATGGTTGCCGGGTTCCTGGCAATAGTCGTTGGACAATTGCCGGAGAAATCCATCCGCCAGCGAGCAATGCTGTTGGGGTTCTTGGGACTTGCTGCCGGTATTTTTGTTTGCCTGCCCCAGTGGACCTTTTACGGGTTTGGTTGGAAGCTGACGGTTGTGAATATCCTGGATATTGCGGGTGGTTGGTTTTTGGCCGGGCTCGTGTTGGCGCGTCTGTGGCAGAACATGACGAGCTCGGTACCGGACCCGTCTTCCTGAACCGCCGTTAGCCATCTTCCGAGTTGTTCAGGGGGTTGCTCGATAGCTTCGAGCCCCATAGAGCCGGTCGCGGTAGAGTGCCAGCCCGTGCGCGGCGTGGTAGAGCTTGCCGCATTCCAGGTCCACGGTTTTAGTGAGCTCGAAGATTTTTACCAGGCGGGCGACAGCACGCTTGACCCAGGGTTGATCGAGTTGCTTGTCGGTCATGGCCAGCACCAGGAATTCGAGAACGTGACCGGTGGTTCCCAGGTTTTCAGACAGGTCTACGGATGTTCGACGACTTGCCAGGTAGGCCGTGGAAAAAGATCCATCGGGGTTCTGATGTTTCCTGGCCAGTTGGATCGCCTGCTGTATTTTTTCATCCGCAGTTTTCCAGGTGCCAGTCAATTTCCCCTGTTGCTCCAGGTGTCGATTCAGTGCCATCGTGATTCCTATCAAGCGATGGGTTCCCCCGCAGGCACTGTCGAACAGATCTTGTTCGGTCTCGCTCCGGACCAGCCGTTCAATGGACCAGGTTTGATCATCACTGGCAGTCCACTGCTCGCTGGTTGGCAGGTAGGAGGTTAGTCCGATCAGGGTCCAGCTGTATTCCCGTTCGTAGTTTCTTGGCAAATCCCATTGGACCTGTCGGACCAGGTCAGCGATCGTAAATGCTTGGCCGTCGACCACGATGTCCCGGGTGGGTGGCAGTTCGGATTGTGCCAGCACGGCAAGCCACTGGTCCGCATGCCCCTGGCCAGCCTTGCTGCCTTGATCCATGATCGCACGCAACCCACGTTCGCCATCCAGGCCGTGTGCAACGGGTTGCAGGTTCCAGCCGCGCATGGCACCGCCGGCCAGCAAGTGGTCAATCGCTGGTAGCGGTTGCTGTTTATCGTAGACCTGGAAATCCTGCTGGTAGACCAGCACGCCATGCAGGATTTGCCAGGCCGCATGTTGTTGCAGGTTCAGGTGTCGTTCCCGGAAGGTGAAGTCCAGCACGTCATCGAGTTGCTGTTGCGAAATGTCCGTGGTCCATTGCGGAGCTTGCTGGGGTGTTGTTTCCTGGCGGCAGCCAACCAGTCCGGAGATCAGCACGATCCCTGCAAAGGTGATTTGGCGGCGGCAACGAAGAACAGTCATGATGAACAGGCCGGGTTTGGGTTCGGGTTGGGAAACGTGCATGGGTAGATTTCCTCGTGACGATAGGAAAATCGTCACTTCTGGCGCTGAACTTGATCACCAGGGAGACAGGGATCTGGGATCGTTTTGATGCCTATAATCGGCCCTGGAAGAAGGAGGTTTTCATCGATGTTTTGCCTGTTGGATTGATATGTTCTGTTGTATGGAATGTATCGGTTCATGGTGTTGGCTAGCAGCGTTGCCTGGCTGGTAGTCCGCTCGGGTGTCTGCTGCCTGTCGGGAATAGATGGGCAGGACCGGTACGGCTTCCGGCACCATGTGTCGCAGTGGTTAGGTCCCATGTTCTGGGTGATCCAATTGCTTTGGAGGTGGCAAAACTGGCTGAAACGGGGTAGCATGTGGACAGTAATCTGGTGCGGATGATGTTGGTATCGTTGGTTCCCGCGAGGGCCTCATGGCGATCTACCAGCTTGGCTGACCCAAGGGCGAAACAAGGGACTATAAACAAATGGTTGAACGTATTCGGAAAAGATCACTATGGTTGATCATGTCAGGTTTTGCCGCCGGTCTGTTGGTTGGCATTGGTTTGCTGGTCGGTTCCTGGCTGACGAGCATGCGCAGCGGGGTTAACGACCTGGAGTTTCCGATGCCGTTGCATGCATCGGCGACTGATCGCTCGGCCAGTTTTTCGATGGCCACGGGTGCCGTCTCTGATGGCGTGGAAGGAGTTTTCTTCCTGGACTTTTTGACGGGTGAGCTCCAGTGCTGGGTGCTCTATTCTCGTACCGGTGATTTTGGAGCCAAGTTCACGGTCAACGTTTTGAATGACCTGGGAATCCAGCAGGGGAAGAAGCCAAATTTCCTGATGGTGACCGGGGTGGCTGCACTTCCCCGCGGAACGGGCGCACTGCGACCGGGCAATTGCGTGGTCTATGTTGCTGATGCTAATAGTGGCAACGTGGCAGCGTACTATATTCCCTGGAATCGAGGAGTGGAATCAACAGGTCGCTTGCAGGCAGCTCCGTTGGTCCTGTTACGCAAGGGACAAGTCAGGAATCTGCAGATTCGCGAATAACCGCGACGGTGGAGCACTCATTGCTGCCATCGAGACGCGCGATTAAAGAATTGGATGCCATGCAAATCACGCTCAACGGGCAATCGCATGAGGTGGCAGAAGCTACCACTATTTCCGAGTTGTTGGTGCAACTGGGTGTGCAGACACGCCATGTTGCGGTGGAAGTAAACCTGGAAATCATGCCACAGCCTGAGCATCCCTCCTACGTCTTGCAGGAGGGTGATCAACTTGAAGTGGTGACCCTAGTTGGAGGTGGATAGCTAAACGATGTCACTTGAATTCTCCTTGCCTGACCAGTGCGTGGAGGGTCCCGGCGAGGACCTCTTGCAGGTAGGAACCCACACGTTACGAAGTCGACTGATCGTGGGCAGTGGTAAATACGAAACTGCCGATGAAATGCGTGATGCGCTGGAATTGAGTGGTGCCGACTGTATCACGGTGGCCGTACGTCGTGAGCAGTTGCATGATGATGACGGCAAGAACTTATTGGATTATATCGATCCAGATCGTTACACGTTGCTGCCTAATACGGCCGGTTGCTATACCGCGGGAGAGGCGGTACGGGTGGCGCGCATGGGACGTGAAATATTGCGGTCGCTTGGTA
>JAZADA010000197.1:0-8324 GCA_036124135.1 Planctomycetota bacterium
CAGCAATCGAGTGATCCCGGTAACGCACCTGCAACGTGGAATAACTGTAGCGTGCTCCCTTGCACTGGTTACAGGTCACGAAAAGATCTGGCAGAAAATTCATCTCGATACGTTGCTGGCCATGCCCCTCGCACTCAGGGCAACGGCCCGATTTCACGTTAAAACTAAAGCGGCTGGCCGTGTATCCGCGCTGTTTCGATTCGCGCGTGTTGGCGAACACCTTGCGAACCTCATCAAACAAACCGGTATAGGTAGCGGCATTACTGCGTGCCGTACGACCGATCGGAGACTGGTCAATCTGGATCACCTTCTCGATATCGCTGGTACCCCGCAAGCTGGTAAACGGTCCCGGTCGATCAGTCACCTGACCCAGGCGGCGCAACAGTCCTCGTGCCAGCGTCTCGTTCACCAGGGAGCTTTTCCCGGAACCACTGACACCTGTCACGCACGTCAGGCAACCGAGGGGAAACTGGACATCAAGGTTCTTGAGGTTATTGGTACTGGCCCCCTTCAAATGCAGAACCCGGGACTTCATCATCTTGCGACGATTCTCAGGGACCGGAATGCTCCTGGCTCCGCTGAGATACTGGCCCGTCAGTGACCCGGACTCGTCACTGACCTGAGTGGGATCACCTGCTGCGACAACGCTCCCTCCCAGGGCCCCGGCCCCAGGGCCGATATCAATCAGGTAATCCGCGGTGCGCATCATGGCTTCATCATGTTCAACAACCAACACCGTGTTACCTTGCTGCTGCAAATCTCTCAACGACGCAATCAGGCGATCGTTGTCTCGGTAATGTAATCCGATCGATGGCTCGTCCAGCACGTAACAAACACCCACCAGCCCGGAACCGATACTGGTCGCCAGCCGAACTCGCTGTAACTCACCCCCACTCAACGTGTCCGCAGAACGATCAAGACTCAAGTAATCCGCACCGACTTTTTCCAGGAACTCCAACCGTTGCAGGATTTCCGAGGTGATGGGATCAGCAATCAATCGCTGATCCCTGGTGAAATCAAGTCCGGCCATGAATTCGCGGGCCCGCTGTACTGTCATCGCAGTGATTTGCTGGATGTCCTGGCCACCCAGGCGGACACTGGTCGCCTCCGGTCTCAAGCGACTCCCCGAACAGGTTTCACAGGTGATCCTGGCACGAAACCGTTCCAGTCGTTCCAGACGCGGTTGCCGCGTGGTGGTGGCATATTCTTTTTCCAGCAACAGCAAGAGACCAGGGTAATCTTTCTGGTCACCATTCCAAAAACGTTCGACCATCTTGGCAGACCAATCCTGGAATGGCTTCGTGCCTTGCTGGCGACCCCGCTGTAACCAAGTACTCACCGCCTCTTTTTGTGCCTTGACTGCCGCTGTATTGGAACCCTTCCAGGTCTCGATCAGGTCTTCATCGATCGTCCGGCCAGGGTCAGCAATGATCAGTTCCGGATCAAACTGCAGCTTCACTCCCAGGCCATCACAGGTCGAACAGGCCCCGTAGGGACTGTTGAAGCTGAACGTGCGTGGCTCCAGTTCCTCGAAACTAATTCCACAGCCAGGACAGGCATAGAGCGTGCTGAACAACAGGTCCTGCCACTCTCCGTCCGCGCTGTTACCAGTTCCCTGCTGAACACAAGCCACCACCAGCCCTTCACCATGTTGAATCGCCAGTTCCAGTGATTCCATCAACCGCGTGGAAACCCCTTCACGGATGATCAAACGATCAATCACCGCCTCCACGTGATGTACTTTCCGCGGGGCCAGTTCAGGCACCTGGTCAATATCATAGACCTCTCCATCGACGCGTGCACGGACAAAGCCTGCCTGTCGTACCTGGTCAAAGATTTCCTTGTGCTGCCCCCGCCGACCCCGGACCAGGGGGGCCATGATCATCAAGCGACTCCCTTCCTCCAGCGCCAGCAGGGATTCCTGGATTTGCTCTAGTGACTGCTGGCGAATCGATTCACCGCATTGGTAGCAGGAAGGCGTTCCCAGTCTCGCCATCAATAATCTCAGGTAATCATAGATTTCAGTGACCGTGGCAACGGTGCTGCGGGGATTCTTGTTACCCTGTCGCTGGTCAATACAAATCGTTGGCTGCAGGCCTTCAATCAGGTCCACGTCTGGTCGTTCAAGCTGATGCAAAAATTGCCTGGCATAAACCGATAGGCTCTCGATATATTGCCTCTGTCCCTCGGCATAAATCGTATCAAAAGCCAGGCTGCTTTTTCCGGACCCACTGGGACCGGTCACCACGGTCAACTGGTTCCGGGGAATATCCACATCCACGTTTTTCAGGTTGTGAACCCGTGCACCGCGAACTCGCAATCCGCTCGCTGCCCCCGCGGCAACCGCCTGGGCAGGTTGTCGTTTTTTCCGGGCCTGTTGCGATTTCCGTTTCGCCATGATAACTGCCTCACGAATTCTTGACTGGCCGGTATTTTCCTGCCAGGACCAGCGTGTCACCGTAACAAAGGAACTGCCTGGTGACAACCAATGCCGGTGCCGCTCTTGAGGCCCTTGCGAAATAGTACCCAGCAGGAATTGAACCTGCTTCAATTCGTGACCTCACGTGGCCACGTAAAGGCCGCTCATCGACTATATTGATAGGATCATGAATAGCACGCCTCCCCCAACACCTGGTAGCCACCTGCAGACCGTTTCGGAGCGAGAAGAGAAACTACTGGCTCCTTACGCAACGTTTAGTTCCAGATCCAAGGGTCGCAAGCAGGATGAACCGGACCATCCCTATCGTGGACCCTTCCAGCGTGATCGGGACCGCATCGTTCACAGCAGTGCATTTCGTCGACTCAGCGGCAAGATGCAGGTCTTCACGGGCAACATGGGGGACTATCACCGTACCCGGTTAACTCACACCCACGAGGTTGCGTCGATCGCCCGTACCATGGGCCGGGCCCTGCGACTGAACGAAGATCTGGTCGAAGCCCTGGCACTGTTTCATGACATCGGGCATCCACCGTTTGGCCATGCTGGTGAAGATGCCCTCAACCTCTGCCTGGAAAATGAAGGTGGTTTTTCTCACAACCAGTACGCACTAACAATTGCCGAGGAATTAGAAATCCGTGATCAGCCCCATGCCGGTCTGAACCTCAGCCTCGAAGTGTTGGAAGGCCAGGCAACACGCGTGGATAAGGATGCCAGCGCGGAAGCGCCTTCCCTGGAAGCCCAGGTTGTCGAAGCGGCTGACAGTATCACGTACGACGCCCACGACGCTGACGATGCCGTCAAGCTGGGTCTCGTCACGCTGGACGAACTGGCCGACCTTCCCCTGGTCCAACATTGCCTGGAACGTCTCGGTAGCCATACCAGCCAACTGGATCCCGATGTTCTCAGGCGGGCGATTGTCCATGAATTAATTGACTGCCAGGTCAGTAATGTCCTGCGTGCTGCCGAGCAGTTCCTACAGGAAACGCCTGACACGAATCGACAGTCGCCTGCGATGAAAGTTTTTCGGATCAAGCCGGTGGAACAACTGGCCCAACAAAAGCAGGAACTGGAAGAATTCCTGCATAGCCGGGTCTATCGTCACCCTCGTCTACTGGAAACTCGTGACACCGCTCAAAAACAGTTAGAGGTGATGTTCCGGGGATACCTGGCGGATCCTGAGTTGTTACCACCTCGTTTCCAGCAACGAGCCCAGCATGTCGGATTACCCCGCAGCGTGGGCGATTACCTGGCTGGCATGACGGATCGTTACTGTGATCAACAGTTTAGCGAGTTTTTTGCAGATTAATTGCCGGGTCTGGTTTATCAGGCCTGAAAGAGGCATAATAACCGCTGGCGTGAACCGATCTCGGATCACGAACATCCTGAGTGAATAATGTCTGTCGAATAACAATTCAAGAAATTCGGTTAAATCATGGCACTTTGGATTCTACGAATCAGCTTTTTCCTTGTCTCCGTGGGTGTCGGATTCTCCATGGCAACACTGGACCTGCCTGATAATCCAAAATTTATTGCCATCGTGATTCCCATGGTTGGCGCTATTTCGATTATCGTGCTGGACCTGGCCATCCCACGCAAACGGATCGAGGTCATCACCTGCGTCTACTTCGGCATCGTGATTGCCCTGACACTGACCTATTTTGTCACGATTGCCGTCAAGCCGTTCCTGATCAACCAGGATCCAAAATACGAAAGCATCCTCCAGATTCTTTGCGGGGTGGCTCTCTCGTATGTCTGCATCAGCTGGCTGATCCAGACACGGGATGATTTCCGCTTTATCATTCCCTACGTTGAGTTTTCCAAGGAAATCAAGGGCTCCCAGCCCTTGATCCTCGATACCAGTGTCGTCATCGATGGTCGTATTACCGACCTTGCAGAAACTGGCATTCTCGACACTGAATTAATCATGCCTCATTTCGTACTGATGGAACTGCAAACCATTGCTGACAGCAGTGACAAGCTGAGACGGTCACGAGGGCGCCGGGGCCTCGACGTTCTCAATCGCCTGCAGGAAATTGATCGGATCAATCTCAAGTTTCACGACCGTGAAACGCCGGAGATGGACGGTCAACCCGTGGACATGAAACTGGTATTCCTGGCCAAGCACATGGATGGCAAGTTGGTGACCGGCGACTTCAACCTGAACAAGGTCGCCAGCCTGCATGACGTCAACGTGCTGAACCTGAATGAGATTGCCAATGCCCTCAAGCCAGTCTTCCTGCCAGGCGAGCACCTGGAAGTCAAGATCGTCAAGGCTGGAGAAAGTCCCACCCAGGGTGTCGGCTACCTCGAGGATGGGACGATGGTGGTTGTCGAGGGGGGACAAAACGCCGTCAACCAAATGTTGCCCGTGATCGTCACCAGCGTCTTGCAAACCAATGCCGGACGCATGATCTTCAGTAAGCATGATACGGCTGACGCCGTTAACTAGGGCCTTGCTCGACGGCATCCAACCGGCGTTGTGCCATCTCGCAGTACTCCTGCATGCAATCAATGCCCAGGTAATGTCGCTTCAACCGTCGGGCCACCAGGGCCACGGTGCCGCTACCCAGGAAGGGATCCATGACCAGGCCTCCCGGTGGAGAACTCGCCTGGAGACATGTTTCTACAAGGGATTCCGGAAAAACGGCGAAATGAGCTTCGCGGAATTTCGAGAGGGAGATACTCCACACGGTTCGCTTGTTACGGCCACCGGGATGAAACGCCTGGTCCCAGCGCCCATCATGTAGATTTGAATCTCCCTGGTTCTTGCCTTTCTCGGGCGTCCCTCCACGCTGATTAAAATGCCCGCGACCTCCACGCATGCGACTAGCGTCTGTAAACGTCACGTGCGGCTCCCGGATTGCATCCGCATCATAATAATATTTCTGCTGTCGGGTCATAAAAAACACGTATTCATGATCGGTCGTGGGCCGCGTCTTGACCGAGGACGGCATGGCATTGGGTTTGTGCCAGATAATGTCACTGCGCAGGATCCACCCTTCCTCCTGCAACGCCAGTGCTACCCGCCAGGGCATACCCAGCTGACAACCATCCAGGTACTTATCACCCAGGACCAGCCAGAGTGATCCAGTCGGTTTCAAAACCCTTCGGCACTCCTGGAAGACGGCCACCAGCCGATCCACGTAGGTATCAACCGTCGCTTCCTGTCCGATCTGCTGGGCGCCCTGGTAATCACGTTGGCGATAATAAGGTGGACTGGTAACAATCGTATCAACCAGATCATCCGGCAACTCGCACAATCGCTCGTAGGCATCTCCACAGAGAATCTGGTCATGCCACTGCTCGGCATGACCAGCTCCAGTCGTTTTCCCAGGCTGGAGATCGGTAGCTCGTTGCGGACTATTCATCGTAGTTCATTCTAACCGCCGGGCTACATCATTTCGACAACGCCAATACCCAGCAGTTGCAATCCTTTTTCAATCGTACGGGCCGTCAGGTCACACAGCAGCAAGCGACTCTGCATCAGCGCTTCTGTTTCCGCCTTCAGTACCGGACAGGCTTCAAAGAACGAAGAAAATCGTTTAGCCAGTTCAAACAGGTAATTCGTCAGCTGGTTGGGACGATAGTCCTCCAGGACTGACTCCAACACCTCGGACAACTGCAAGATGGCCATGGCCAGGGCACGTTCGGCAGGGTGTTCGACGCTGATGCCTGCAAAGGAAGCCCGCAGGCCCTCCAGGTCCACTTCTCCACGACGAAAAATACTTCTTACCCGGGCATAACTATACTGGATGTAGGTTGCCGTGTTTCCTTCCAGGCCCATCATCTTCTCGTAACTGAAAACGTAATCACTGGTACGGTTATGAGACAGGTCGGCGTACTTGATCGCTCCATGCCCCACGGTTTCCGCAACTTGCTGCCGTTGCTCGGGAGAAAGTTCCGCCCCATGCGGCTTGGATTCGTCGTTGCTTGTCACCACATCCAGTGCTTTTTGTAACGCTTCATCCAGCAGGCTCTCGAGACCAACCGACTGTCCGGAACGGGTCTTGAACGGTCGACCATCTTCCCCCAGGACGGTACCGAAACTGACGTGGGAAAACTCCACATCCGGGTTTTGCCACTGGCGGGCAACACTGAACAACTTCTGGAAATGCTCACCCTGTCGATGATCCACGACATACAGGATGGCATCCGGCTGCCAGGTTTCCATGCGGTATTGAATGGTCGCCAGGTCCGTGGTGGCATAAAGAAAAGCACCATCCCGCTTACGAACGATCATGGGAGTTTCAAACTCATCCAGGAAAACGCACGTTGCTCCCTCGCTCTCACGAGCCAGGCCACTTGTTTCCAATCCTGCCACCACCGCGGGCAACCGGTCATGGTAGAAGCTCTCGCCATACTCCACGTCGAACTCGATGTTCAGACGGTCATAAATGCGTTGAATATCCTCGCGGCAGCGGGGCAGAAACTCTTCCCACAAGCGGCAGTTTTCTTCGTCGCCAGCATGTAATTTGGCAGTTTCCTCCAAGACCTGATCCGCGATATCTGCATGTTTCGCGGCCAGGGATGCCAGCGCCGGGTCCTCGTCAATCGTTGCAATCCGTGCCGAGGCCGCCACCACGGCTGATCGTTGATCCGTAATTCGTCCTTCGAGTTGTCGTAATCGACGGGCTGCTTTCTTATCAACTGGATCCGTGGCCTCCAGTTCCTGCTGCTGCTGATCTCGTTGAGCCTCCAGCTCGTGCACCTGCTGCTCAAGCTGCGGCAACTGTTGCCGCGACTGGTGATACTCAATCAATTGCTGAACCTGCTTGTAGAGACGTGTCAGCTCGGGGACCGGTGCAGCCTGGTAAGCATCTTCCTGCCGGAAATGCTTGAAACCATAAATGATCATGCCGAACTGGGTACCCCAATCACCCAGGTGGTTATCACTGATTACCCGATGCCCCAGGAATCTCGCGATGCTACTGATGGCGTCCCCGATCACCGTGGACCGAATGTGCCCCACGTGCATGGGCTTGGCAACATTAGGTGAGGAATAGTCGATGACGATGCAACGTGACGGCGAAACCTCTGCGATCCCCAGCCGTGAATCATGCTGCGCCTCGGTTAGCTGCTGTACCAGCCAATCATCTCTCAATCGCAGGTTGATAAACCCTGGTCCTGCAATTTCCGGTTCGCTACAAAAATCCGAGACGTCCAACTGCTGGATAATCTGCTCGGCAACTTCCCGGGGTGATCGTCCCAGTTGCTTGCCCAGCGGCATCGCACAATTGGCCTGGTAATCCCCAAACTTTGTTTCCTGCGCAGGTCGGACCATCTCCAGCAGGGAGTCCGGATCATCGGTCAGCCCATCCAGCGCCAGTCGAAAACGCTGTTGCAGTTCGGTCAGCACATTCATATCAAGCGATCAATCCCTGTTTCACTTCGCTGCGACGTCATTCCTGGCCCCTGCAGGTTTATCCTCTACGCCTGGTCAAACATCGTGCGGGCCATCTTACTGGCATCCTCGAGGACGTCCGTCAGGTCCACCGGCTGGGCATCTGCCCAGAGAGTTTCCAGGCTATAGTAATCCCGCATTTCATCATCAAACAGGTGGACCACCACGGTCCCGTAATCAAGTACGATCCAGCGACTCGCATCATATCCTTCGATACTCATCCGTTTATCATGCAGGTCGTCTTCCAGCTTATGGTCGATTTCCTCGCTCATCGCATGCAACTGCCGACGGCTCGTACCGGTAGCAATCACGAAATAATCGAACAACGATGTATGCTCCCGCATATCCAGTACCAGCAGGTCGCGACCGCCATTATCTTCCGCCGTCTGGATCGCAGCCAGGGCTAACTGCCGGCTGCGTTCTTTCTGCATTTTCAGGGCATCCGTGTTTTCCACGGTGGCCTGTTCGTCGTTTTTTTCACCT
>JAZADA010000198.1:0-13365 GCA_036124135.1 Planctomycetota bacterium
CCGGGAACGATTTATTCTTCCATCATTCGGAGCTTCAAGACGTATCCATCGAAGAATTAAATGAAGGGCAAACGCTCGAATATGAAATGGGCGAAGGCCAAAAAGGTCCTTGTGCCAAGAACGTCCGGGTCGTCCAATAGCCAGGAACCCTGTTCCTGACAGTAAGAACGCCAAACCGTCCCCGACTCATCGAGCCGGGGACGGTTTTTTAATGCACCGATCCTCCTGCACCGGCATCCTCCATGGCCTTCACCGCTGCTCACCTCCGTGCCGCGCGTCGCCACCTGCGCAAACATGATCCAATCATGCGAGCCATGATCAACCAGGTTGGCCCCTGCACGGTGCGTCGCCAGCGAGATCGTTTCCAGATGCTGGTACGGTCCATTATCTCGCAACAGATTAGCGTGGGAGCAGCCCGTTCGATTCGTAATCGCCTGGAACAACTGGTAGCCCCTGAACGAATCACGCCCGAGAGCCTGCTGAAATTCAAAACTGCCAGGTTGCGATCCGCTGGAATCTCACCCCAAAAGGCAGCATACCTGCTGGACCTGGCCAACAAGATCGAGCAGGGAACGCTTGTACTGAGGACCATCGGACGTCGCTCCGATGAAGACGTCATCAAGGAACTGACACAGGTCAAAGGCATCGGCCACTGGACCGCCCAAATGTTCCTGATGTTCGCACTCGGACGCCTGGACATCTTTCCTGCAGATGACCTGGGAATCCGCATTGCCATTCGGGACCACTATGACCTGAAAGAACTGCCAGGCAAGAAACTCAGCCATGAGATTGCCCAGCCCTGGCGACCCTATGCCACGATCGCAAGCTGGTACCTCTGGCGCAGCCTGGACCTGCAGCGCCAGCGCAAGGCTGGTAAGACAGGTTCGTCAACGTAAGATAATGAAAACTCCCCGTCGGAATCACAAAGGGATCAAGCATGACCAGACGCCCTGATAGCCACTACGGCCACGTTATACTCTTACTAACCATTGTCATCGCATTCACATCCACGAATCATGCTTACAGTGCAGATCCGTTGCCGAGATACACGATCTACAGGACGAACGGTCCGATCAAGGTCGATGGCCGACTGGACGAGACGGCCTGGAAGCATGCTCCCTCCGTCGGCAACTTCCAGTTTCCCTGGTGGCAGTCGGGCCGCAAGGAACAGACCGTCGCCAAGATGTTGTGGGACGACAAGAACCTCTATGTTGCCTACCACTGCCAGGACACTCACATCTGGGCCGAGCAGACCGAGCATGACAGTCCTGTCTACCAGGATGATTGTGTGGAACTGTTCACTGCCCCCAATCCCCGGCAGCCCGTCAATTATTTCAACATCGAGATGAACGTACTGCGCACCTCCCTGGATCGCCACCATCCCCGAGGCCCTGGCAAAGCCGAGGTAGAAGAATGGACTGCCAGCGGTGTTCGGATTGCGACCCATGTCGACGGCACGCTCAACGACGACAGCGACACCGATCGTGGCTGGATCCTGGAGGTGGCCATTCCGTTTGCCAATTTCAAGGATGTCACTGGGCGTTCACATCCCCGCCACGGTGACACCTGGCATCTCAACCTTAATCGCCTGGGTGGCAAGACCAACCCACAGCACAGCCAATGGTCACCCGGAACCACAGCTCGCCCGGCCTTTCATGCACCCGACACCTTCGGTCGCGTCATCTATTCCAAGCACACCGTCCAGGAACCTCTTCCACTGGCGACCGGATATCAACCCGTCCCCAACTTCCTGCAAATCCCCGACTCGTTGAAGCTGGGTCCTTGCTCGGCGATAGCCATCGACAGCAAGGGACAGCTTTACCTGTTTCACCGTGGCGACCAGCCAATCTGTTGCTTCAGCTCCACAGGTAAGTTCATCCGTTCCTGGGGGGATGGCTTAATCGGCTCAGCCCATGGACTACGTATCGATCGAGACGATAACGTCTGGGCAACGGATATCGAACATCACATGGTTTACAAGTTCACCAGCCAGGGCCAGTTACTGATGGCCCTGGGCAGGGCAGACGAACCTGGTACGGATGGCAACCAGTTCAACAAACCGACCGACGTGGCTTTCGGCCCTCACGGGAACTTTTTTGTTGCGGATGGTTATGGGAACAGTCGCGTCATGAAGTTCACCGCCCGCGGGGCGCTCGTGAAGACATGGGGGACTCGTGGCAGGGGTACTAGAGAATTTGATTTGCCACACTCGATCATCGTCGATGCCACTAACCGTGTGCTGGTCGGTGACCGGGAAAACGATCGCATCCAAATATTCGATCTCGATGGCAAGCACCTGGCAACCTGGGACGGTGGAGCTCCCTACGGAATGGCACTCGACCGGTCTCAACGACTCTTTATGGCAGATGGACGTGCCAACCAGGTCGTGCGGATCAACCGTCGCGGTACGATCGATTTACGCTGGGGCCGCAAGGGAGATGGGGCAGGGGAGTTCAACCTCCCACACATGCTGGCCATTGATCCCACGGGTCACATCTACGTCGCCGAGGTAGGTGGCAAGCGTTTCCAGAAATTCAAACCCATCATCAAGCCTTAATCACGGACGTTGGCCATGTTACGAAACTTACTATTACTCCTGGCACTTGCTTGCATGGCGGTCGAACCCTGTTCCGCCGGCACCTTTCGAGCCGGTGCCGCCACTGCGGACATCACTCCCGCAAACGGCGTATTACTGGATGGACCGATCAGCAAGAATGGCCCGGTGACCGGTGTTCATGATCGGCTACACGCCCGGGCCCTGGTCCTGGATGACGGCAAGACACGAGTTGGTATCGTCATCTGTGATGCCTGCATGATCGGCCAGGATGTTTTCGACCAGGCGAGGAAGTTGATTTCCAAAAAGTCCACGATCCATCCTGCTTCCATCTTGATGGCTGCCACTCACACCCATGCAGCCGTCCGGGCCACCCATATCGGTACCGGAAAACTGGACGACACCTACCACCACGAGTTGGCTCGCGGAATTTCCCAGGCCGTCCTGGCCGCAGAAAAGAACCTCGCCCCTGCGCAACTGGGACATGGCTCTTTTCAAAAACCGGAATTGATCGCCTGCCGGCGTTTTCTTTGCCAACCAGGAACGGTCGATCCCAATCCCTTTGGTGTTGGTGGAGAACGGCTCAAGTCGGTTTCTGGTCGCAGCAGCGGAGTGATCAAACCGGCCGGCCCGGTCGATCCCCAGTTCTCGGTACTTTCCCTGCAACATGTCGATGGCACCCCACTCGCGGTGCTGGGAAATTTCAGTGTTCATTACTGTGGCGGCTACCAGCGCGGAATCGTGAGCGCTGATTACTTTGGCCATTATGCCGCAGCCCTGGAGTCCTCCCTGGCAACAGGCAAAGGGCATCCGGCCATGGTCGGTATCATGTCCAACGGAACCAGTGGCAACACGGGTGCTATTCGCAAGGATGGCAAGAAGTACGGACCCTTCGAGTGGATCAAGGTCTCGGCTCGCATGCTGGCCGATGAAACGCTCAAGACCATCGAAACGATGAATCACCGTTCGGATATTACGCTGCAAACTGTCCGCACTACGTTAAACCTGGACGTACGAAAGCCGAATGAAAAACGGATCGCCTGGGCCAAGGACATCCTGGCACGCCCTGAAGCCAAGCATCCTCACCGCTGGGCCACCGTCTATGCCAATGAAACGCTACACCTCGCGCGGTACCCTGCACAGAAATCGATCATCCTGCAGGCACTGCGACTGGGGGATGTGGCCATCGCAGCAGCACCCTGCGAGGTGTTTGCCGAAACAGGGCTAGCCATCAAGCAAAGCAGCCCGTTCCCCAAGACCTTCACGATTGAGCTAGCCAACGGCTATGGAGGCTATCTTCCAGGGCCCGAACAACACAAGCTGGGCGGCTATGAAACCTGGCCGGCGCGTTCCAGTTTCCTGGAACTCCAGGCCGAACCGAAGATTCGCCAGACGCTGGGCCAGTTGCTCAAGGAATTGAAAGCCAACGCCAGGTAGACCGATCAGTCGGCCTGGTGTTACTTGCCGGGTACCGGTGTGGGTGGCCGATGGGGTTGGATCTGCGACTTGAAATCTCCCAGGCTTTGCCAGTGCAGCGGCTGGTTCAAGTCAACCTCGGCGATTACCACGTCTCCCCATTTCCTGGCCTGTGCCAACGGCTTCCCATCATGGCCATAAACGGCCGTGAGCATCCAGTTCGAGGAGGTATCGGTATAGGTACTGCTCACGACGTAGACATGATTTTCACAGGCGCGGGCGGCACCGAGCAGCGGGTTGCATCCCCAGACCGGCCAGGCAATCACTTCGGCTCCCCGGTTGCTTAGCTCGCGAGCCACTTCCGGGAAGAAGCCATCGTAACAAACCATCATGCCAACCTTGCCAAAGCGAGTCTGGAAGACCGGGTAATCCTTACCAGGTGTAACCCCTCGCTCGATTTCAGTCCGTGGCAAACAGACCTTACGATACTTACCAACAACATCGCCATCTGGCCCGATCAGGACGGCCACGTTATAGACCTTGTGGGCAGCACGTTCCAGCAAGCCAGCTACGATATACAAATCGTGTTTCTTCGCCAGTTGCCCGAAGTATTTCGTACAGGGCCCCGGAATGGGCTCAGCACATTCAGCATAGGTACGATCGCTCCTGAAATAGGTTAGCGTCTCGGGCAGTACGACGATTTCTGCTTTCTGCTCAGCTGCCTTGCTGATCATGGGTGCAAACAACCGACACTTCTCCAGGTTCGTTTTCCCTTCACTGGGGCGGTAATGCACGGTTGCCAGGCGAACCTTGCGAGGCCGGGGGGCCGTTGTCTTGCGGAGAGAAAACTCTGACCAGGCGACTTCTCCACCCGGTTCCCAACGATAGGACAATTCCACGACTGCTCGAGAGGCTTGCGTCGGTGCATGGTAGACCCCTGTCACCTCGCTCCAACCGTCGGCACGTACGGGACCGCTAACCGGGAACTCGGGTTCCGCGCGGGGACGCTCCCCGGGGCGATAAGACGCAAACGATGGTTTGTCACGTCGCACCTTGTTTCCCTTGTCATCCTGCCAGAGGATACGAGCCACCACCGCGCGGCGCGACGATGCCAATCCGGTCACCCTGGAAAGAACGGAAAACTGGTAGTAGTTTCCTCCCTCGACCGAGATCGTCTTTTCCCACCAGCCAAACAAGCCCTCGCGTTGGTCAGCCCGGATCACGAGGCTGCCCTTTCCAGCGGGGCCACCTTTCGGCTCGTATATAAATTCCGGACGAATCTCATCTCGCGGAGATTTGCTGCCCCAACCCTCCGGGGCATCGCCAGGGTTTTCCGCCTGCACCAGTGCAGCACACATGAGGCTAAACATTGAGACCAAGAGCCATGGGCGTCGTGATGGGAGCTTGACGATCATCAATCATTCCTTTCCTGGAGCCTGCGAGGGAGGGATCATTTCCCGATCGCTTGTTTCAGTCGTTTAAAAAACTGCGTATCAAAGTCTTTAGCGGGCTGGTCACCCAGTCGCGTGATGACAACCTGCTGGGTCGGCAATACGTACAGGCGACGCACCAGCGCCCCCTTGGCAGCATACATGTCCGGTGGAGCTGCGAAGATCATACGACCGCCACTCTTGTTACCGGCAGTCTTGGGACGATTCACATTCAACCACCAGAGGTAACCATAGGAACCATTCAGTTGCTGGGAAGGCGTGAGGGCTTCCTTGATATAAGCTTTATCCTCGATCACGTCTTGGCCATCCCAGTGACCGTTCGCCAACATCAGGAGTCCGAAGCGAGCCAGGTCACGGGCCGTGGTGGCAAATCCCATGCTATTGGCATCCGCTCGCATGGAGACCCAGGGGCGAGGAGCCCAACGGGAGTCCCGCATGCCCGTTGGCCCCGTGAGCCATTTGCTGGTCAGTTCGTTGGACTTCAAGTCGGCAGCCTTGGCGACACACATCAGGGACCGGGAATAGGCATTCGTGTTGTACATCCATTTCTTTCCCGCCGGCACCTCGTACTCCAGCGCGGTCGTCAGGCCGCTGGTCATCGTAATCAAGTGACGAATTGTAATCCTGGCCTCGTCCCTGGCAGGTGCCTTGGACCAACCCTTACCCAAGTGCTTGTGGACCGGGTCCTCGATTTTCAAGAGACCCTTGTGCTGGGCTATTCCGACCAGCATGGCGGCCACGCTCTTCTGGGCCGAAGCCACATCTTCAATCGCTCGCCCCTGGGCATTCTTTCCGACACGCATGTGAAAGTAACGATTCGGGCGACCGTTGGCATCTTTCGCGGGCGGGTCAAGCGGCCAGTATTTTTCCAGCAGGATACGCCCCTGGTAGAGAATCACGACGCCAGAAGATTTGTTCTTACCCGCGTAGTCAATCGCTTCCTTGAGCCTGGCGGTGTCCCAGCCCACCTGGGCCGGGTCCACCTGTTCCCAGTCCCCCGTGGCCGGCGGAAAATAAAGCGTCTTTTCAGATGCCATCGACGGCGCGGCCAACAGCAAGAAACAACCCATCAGTCGCAGGCAAAGATGATTATTCATAATTTCATTCTACTTGATTGCACGATGCCATGGGACTATTTACCTGGCAGAGCGTTTAACATGCAGTTCGCAGGCCGTGGCCGTCCGCGGAGCTGCCACCTTATCCGATTGCTTAAGCAGGCCGATGGTCACCTGGTTATTCCCATATTTTAACTGTGCAGCCTTTACGTTCGCCACCAGCCGCTTGGGACCCTGCCGGCTCCATCCCTGCACGGGCCTCCCATTCAACTGGACACTAACCTGGTCCTCGGCTTGCAGGTTTTCCACTTCAACCTCCAATTGCAACTGATCTTTTTTCACGAACCGGTCATAGGCACGCAACGTCACCTGCAACGGCTTGCCTGTCGTGAGGGCTGCCGGCAAGACACAATGCAACCAGTTGTGCGGGTAATCCCGATGCGGCTGGCCACGGTCAACCGCGAACATCACCTGTTGCCGTTGGCGGCGCAGGGTATTCACGTCGCCCAACTGCTTGAGCAGCCCGGCCTGGTAGGGACCGGTACTTTCGCTATTGTTCTTCGTATGGGGAAACCAGTTGAACAGGTAAATCCCGTCCGCTCCCTGTCCCCAGTAATTGAGGGCCAGGCCGCTGGCCAATTCGGCTGGGATCGGACTGTACTTACTGGGCCATCCATAGAGACAGGGATAGACATAAATTCCACGAGGTGCAGCCAGTTTCTTGAATTCTTCCAGTTCAACATCCATCACACCACTACCGAGCGTGATGTAGTCGACCAGCCCCTGGGCAATCCAGGTTTTCACCTCGAAACCATCCAGCTGACAGGCATGCAGGCTCTCATTGACGCGTACGGCCAACCGAATCGGTCGCCCACGTTCCTTGCCTCGCTGGACCAGGTGCTGACGCACACGCTGCAGCAACTCGGTTAACAGGTGTGCATTTTTTTCTTCCTCGCCAGGCAGGAAATAGGGTGCGCTGCGAAGGAAGTCGATTTCCAGGCCATCGAAGTCGTATTTCTGAAACAATTCCTCGATGACACGAAACTTCATTTCACGCACCTCAGGATACGCGAAGTTCAGGGCTGTCTTGAAACTCGTTACCCCACCGTAATTCTTTTCACCGATCATCCACTGGGGATTCTTTACCTTGAAGGTTGGCATTTCATCAGGGATAAACGAATCGTGGATGTCATTAAAACGAAACGAGTAAAACACATCCATGCCTCGTTTGCGGGCTTCCCGCACGACCACCTTGGGCGGATCGTTACCCTCGTCAATCCACTTATCGATATAGGTTCGTGGTTTACCTGAACGAGCCCCAGTTCGTTCCAGCACCTTGCTGTCATAGTTCGCGGTGTTCCCACCGGCACCATCACACCAGAACAATACGTCGACATGGCTTTTCTCGAGCGGCCCAAAGAGATTCTTCATCCACTGGTTCAAATCCCCCTTGGCATCCAGTGCCACGGCATTGCCATCGCAATTGAAGATCACGCGATACCGGCGCGGAGCTAGCTGCTTGTCCGCTGCAGACAGGACCGGCAGAAAGGCCGCACAAAGAAACAGCGTGATCAGGCCGCAAACCTGGCAAGACTTTCGGAAAGACGGGGCGTGGAAAGGTTTCATGTTTTCTCCTGCCAGGACACGTCACAAAACTGCGCCAATTCACAACCGCACTGGAACTGGCAAATATCCTACCACGCGCGGCAACGCCTTAACATCATGAACCCCGTTGCCTGGCCTACATTTGCTACCGGCCACATATGGATTACACTCGAGGGAATCCTTATTCACCAAGTCAATGACCCGTCACGAGTTCCGACCCCCTTCGGCACGTGGCATTTCTTCTCAAACCGGAGTCCCTGATGAATCGCATCTTCCTGGTATTCGCCATGGCTTGCTCGCTGGTCGCCAGCACGCCCCAGTCGCAAGCTGCCCAGCCCAACATCCTGATCGTCACCGTCGATGACATGAGTGCCGATTCGATGGGAACCTATGGCTGTCGCCTGGAAGGGACCGCGCCCAACATGGATGCGCTGGTTCGCTCCGGAACGCGATTCCAATATGCCCATACCCAGGTGGGCAACTGCATGCCCGGCCGCAACGTGATGTGGTCAGGCCTTTACCCACACAACAACGGTGTCGAGGGATTTGTCCAGGTTCCCGATGCCAAGCACCCCCACCTGGTCGACGTCATGAAGAACGCTGGTTACTACACGGCGATCCGGGGCAAAACCAGTCACTCTACACCCTACATCCCCTATGCCTGGGACGCCGTGATCGACACGGATGCCGAGGGCAACAAGTACCACATCAAGGATCCGAAATCGTATGGTGAGGCGACCGCTCGTGGCATCAAGGCGGCGGGTGAGGCAGGCAAACCGTTCTGCCTGATGGTCAACATTTCTGATCCCCACAAACCATTTTATTCGCAGGTCAGGGGAAACAAGAATGCCAGGGATCCTCACGTGCCATCACGCATCTTTACCGCAGAGGAGGTGCCGGTGCCGGGATTCCTCTTTGACGATCCCGTGGTACGACAAGAATTGAGTCTCTATTACTCCTCGGTGCGTCGTGGCGATGATTGCCTGGGCGAGGTTTTGAAAGCACTGGCCGCTTCCGGCAAGGAGGAATCAACCGTCATCATGTTCCTTTCTGACCATGGGATGCCATTGCCATTTGCCAAGACCCAGTTGTACCACCACAGCACGCATACTCCGCTGGCCGTCCGCTGGCCAGGCGTCACCAAACCCAATACGCTGGAAAAGCAACACATGGTCTCGGCAGTCGACCTGATGCCGACGCTGCTGGACATTGCGGGTATCGAGCACCCGGATGGTTTTGATGGGCGTTCCTTTGCCTCGATCCTCAAGGGAGAAAAGCAGGACGATCGGCAGCACGTGATCAAGGAATACAACGAGAACGCGGGGCGATCACGCGACCCGATGCGGGCTGTCCAGACCAAGAAATACCTCTACCTCTATAACCCCTGGTCCAATGGCACTCGCGTGTTTGCCACGGCCACCACAGGGACTGCCACCTATCGCCAGATGGTCAAGTTGGCGAAGACCAACGAGAGCCTGGCCGAGCGGCTGGAAATCTACCAGCACCGGGTAGTGGAAGAATTCTTTGACGTGGAAGCGGATCCGGACTGCACGGTCAACCTGATTGCCAGTGACAAGCACCAGGAATTGATCCAGCAGCATCGTGATCGCCTGATGGCCTGGATGGTGAAGACAGGCGACTCCATGGTGACTATCTATCGTGACCGGGACAACGCCGAGGCACGCGAGGCCTTCGTGCAGAAGCAGGAAGCAGAGGCGGCAGCTCGCAGCAAGAAGAACAAGCCGGCCACCAAGAAAATGAAACTATTCACGGTCACGCTACCGGCGTCCGTCGTTCCCGGAACCGTGGCCAAGCTGGTGATCAAGCACAAGTTACCCGCCAATCTCGGTCAACAGAAACTGCAGGTCACGTTGATCGAGGGGAAGGGTAACAAACGCGTGGAACGGCAGGTGCATCGCATCCAGGGGAAGGGCGAGTTGACGGTTGAATTCAAGGTGCCCGCCACGGTCACCGATGGGGTAGTCCGTTTTGCAGCCTTTGTTGGCGATGATTATGCGTCAAACATCCAGCACTACAAGACGGACCCGCTCAAGGTCAAGTAACGGATGCTCCACCCCTAGTGGCGAGCATCCGGCGTAATGGGAGGCTGCTCGCGAGCGACCGAGTAATCTCGCTGGTCGACAGGCGGATGTCCGAGGGGGCCATACGTGCCAAATTCCTCGCACTGGTCGTCCCCCAGGACAAAGGCCACCTCGATCCCCTGGTCGGTCACCTCGCAGCGGTGAAAACCAAACCGGGTATCCACTTGCTCCCAGCGATCGGTGAGCTGCGCGGTATTGCCAGCTGCCTGGGTACGATAGATGCGAATTCCGTCTACTTCCTGGACGGGGCGTCCGGTATGGACATGGCCACAAAACAGGATCTCGACCCCGGATGCCTGGAGGATATCCCATACCTGCTGTCGATACGGTGGTGAAATCGAAAAGTACCAGTTGTCATACTCTTCCTCGTCGGTCAGGTCCCAGTCTTTTTCCTGGGGATCCTCCATGAAGAGCCAGTAGTGCATCACGGCCACGTGGTGCCGGGCTGCGGGAAGATCGGGCAAGGCGTGCATGAATTCCCAGAAGGCTTTTTCCTGGGGCAATCCTGTCCCCGCGAGGGCCGCATAAAAACCTGTGAAGCGAACCTGCTTGTGTATGAACGACCATTGCAGGTCGCCAAAGTAACGGGCAAACAGGTCCAACCGTTCAGCTGTCATGTTCAGGTCCGGATCATGCCAGCCGAGTCCCTGGGGATCCCAGCGTTTCTTGGCGCCGTTGACCTGGGTATGCTTGTTTCCCACATCCATGTTCCCGGGGATCACGTGAGCCGGGAAGGGGATCGTTTCAAGGTCCTGCCGGGCCTGGGCAATTTCGAATTCATGGGTCTGGCCATCGCGAGTCAGATCTCCACCATGCAACAACAGGTCCGCAGGGACGGCCGCTATTTGCGCCTTGATGGCTGCCCAACGCTGGTTGATCGCCGGCCGAAATCGATAGGATCGCGCACTGCCCATGTGGCTGTCATTGACATGCAGAAACGTCCAGTCCCCGTGAGCATCCGCCATGGCACCTACCTCATGAAATGTCACACCTCCGGGGAATCCGGTTTCGCGCAACAGCTGATCAACTTGTTATAGAGCAAGGCAAACAGGGCCCCTCCCACCAGGGCGTCCAGGAATCCCCAGCCGAGTCCTACCAGGCTGCCGGCAGGCGACACGGTAAAACCTCGATAGACCTGGCCGATCAAGGTCGCTTCTCCCACGGACTCCTGGAACAGGATCAGCCACCACGTCAGGGCAAACATGGCAATGCCCCAGAGGATACCACAGCTCAGCGCAAAGGCTTTCACGTTGAGTTTCATCACGATCGCTTTCCCGCCACGAGTTGGATTTAGAGCAGTTCCGGGATCACACCACGGTGATCCAGCAGGTACTGCGGGCGACCATTGAGATCCGTCAGCTTGACGCTGGCCACATCGATGCCCAACTGATGGTACAACGTGGCAAACACCTCCTGGTAATGGACCGGGCGATCCTTGGCTTCCTCGGCCAAGCGTGTCGTCGAGCCGATCACCTGTCCGGTCTTCATGCCGCCACCAGCCATGAAACAGCCGGCCACCCGCGACCAGTGATCACGGCCTCCGTTCTTATTGACGCGTGGCGTCCGGCCCATCTCACCCCAGACCACCACGGAGACATCATCCTGCAGGCCTCGCTCGTGCAGGTCATTCACCAGGGCTAACAGGCACTGCTCCAGCCGCGGCAGGTATTCACGCAACTGGGCAAAGTTATTCTTATAGGCCAGGTCTCCCGCCTTACGACAGGAGTGGGTGTCCCAGCGGCCGAAGGAGAGCGAGACGCAACGGGCACCTGCCTCGACCAGTCGCCGAGCCAGCAGGAAATCCTCGTTGTGCATCGGGGATCCGTCATCAACTGGATCGAGAGACCCTTTGCCATAGCGTTCCCGGATGCGAGGATCCTCATTCTCCAGGTCGAGCGCTCGCAGCAGTCGATTGGACGTCAAGAGGTTAAAGGCCTGTTGCGTATAGGCATCGACCCCGGCCATCGCCTCGGGCAACTCTGCCTGGCGACGGTAGCGATCCATCGAGGCCAGTAGTTGACGTCGATCGCCGAGACGCTGTCGGGGCAGGGTCAGTACCAGGTCCTGCAACCCTTCGTCCTTGGGTTGAAATGGTTTGTGCGACGGACCAACAAAGCCAGCTCGTCCGGGATCGCGCCAGTTATTGCGTGTCGGATGAGTGAGACTGACAAACGGCGGGCACTCGGGATTGACGGGACCTCGCAGGCGGGAGACGGCGGCTCCCAGGGCCGGCTGGTTGCGCAGTGCCGAGTCTGCATAGCCAAATCCGCTGTAGCATAATTCCGAGGCGTGTTCGTTCTTGGCGCCGACCAACGAGCGAATGATGGCGAAGCGATCCATCTGCTGTGCCAGTCGCGGCATATGTTCACAGATCTGGATACCTGGAACGGAGGTCTGGATGGGTGAGAATTCCCCGCGGACTTCCACGGGAGCATCTGGTTTCATATCCCAGATATCCATGTGAGAGGGTCCACCGGGCAGGAAGACCATGATCACCGATTTGTGGTTATTGCGATTGCCACTGGCGGCATCGGCTCGCAGCAGGTCCGGGAGGGTGAGTCCCCCCAGTCCCAGTCCGCCGATGGTCAGGAAAGAGCGGCGGCTGATGCCGTCGCAGAGCGTCGATTTATTGCCGGTAATTCGAAGCATGATTGGGCCTGGTGATCCGTATGTTCAGGGTGTGAACAGGGCGGGGGCAGCCACGGTACGATGAGCTTATTATAGAGACTCTGGATCTCGTGGCAACGGATATCGAGCGGGGCAGGGAAGGGGCATTGAGATGAACATGAACGGCCCGATCACCAGGATTCACCTCGATTCGCCCCCCTGCAGGTGTGTAAACAATTACTTCGGCTCCACACCAGCAAAATGCTTGAAATCGCACGTTGACCGTATTCCAATACAGGTCTCGCTAATGGGCCAGCAGACGAAAGGTCCAACCACGAACCCTGGACCTGGTTTTGTCCCACGCAACACGAAGACTCTTCCAGCCTCACACTACTGTTTCTTATTTAAGTGGCTGACTGAAAAACACACAAAAGCAGCAAACGAAATCACCAAAAGGAGAACATCATGACATTTCGAGTTTCCAGGCATCCCGTACTCGCCCTGCTGATTGCAGTCATTTCCCTGGCCACGGGTGGTCTCACGCAGACGCTGGCCCAGGACAAGGATACAGATAA
>JAZADA010000199.1:0-12113 GCA_036124135.1 Planctomycetota bacterium
CGGCGAGTCCCCGACCTCTCCCGGTTGAAAGAGACCATCGATTACCAACCCCGTTACGACCTGGAAGCCATCATTGCTGAATTGTTGGCCAACTAGCGTTCAGGGGGATGTCCGCTCGGCATGGACCGGTGGTTGCTGGGGCGGAACGATACTGCTCGAATTCCCTGCCTGCTGGTAGGGCGGACCTATGGGCCGATCCGTACCAGGATATCGCAACTGCTGGCCATTCACCGTCATCTTGTAGGTGTAGATTGCATAATCAATCTCTTCACTGAGGAACTCGGTATGCCCATCGGCATAGACCACGTTCACGCCACCACGATGCCTGCTGGAAGGCCTCGCAAATAACAGCTTGCCACTCCCTTGACCCTGGCCACCCCGTTGATTGAGACCTAACAGTTGATTGCCTGGATCCGGGGTCCCACCCTGGGAGCGAGCTACCCAGAGAAATGTTAGCTGAGCCTCCTCACCTGCAGTCCACAGGCCACTGTCAAGATTTTCCGAGAGCATCAGGGTATTGGCGGCTCCATCAGCCGACTGGATCGATGCGAGCGTTACCTTCGCCAGGTCCGGATGACGCTGCACGCCATCCTGGAACATCCCGTTGGCAGGCCAGTCTGCGGGAAACTGTCCGCTGCCCGGTTCTGACACGGCATCAGGAAGCCCGCCGTTGACCACGAAGCTGGACCAGGCAACCGGTTCGCCAGGCTGGGCCAGGTGGGGCGGTGAATCATCCGGGCAAACCAGGTCAGGAATATAAATCGTTGACAACTCGCGTTTCCTGGTACCAGGTAGCGTGTCATCATCTTGCTGCTGGATGTCATTCCAGGGGCCCAGGCGTTTATCTTCACGAGCCACGTATTCAATATCCTTGCGACGATAGGACAGACCCACATAGGGCAGGATCGCGTAAGTCCAACCAACGATCGGCGCATCTTCCTGTCCAGGCCCCAGGGAGTCTCGATAACCGGGAAACTCACCGAACTTGGCTTCGTAGCGCAAGAGGGCCCTGCCCAGGGACATCTGCCGATAATCGCAAAGACGACGCCGGGCCGTCATGCGACTGTCAAACAGGTAGGGAAAGATAAACAGGAAGCCGGTTCCGACGACCAGCACCATGACCAACACATCACGCCGACTCAATCCCGGCTTCCATGAGCCACGCAACTTCGGACAGTCATGATCCCGGTGGGCACTCACCATGCCTCTGTTCCTTCCCAAAACGCTTTCCTTGCAGATTTCGGCAAAGACCAATTAACCCAGTTTGCGGGTTTACGTCCAGATGTCTTGGCCGATCCTGGAATTCCGAGCCTTACCGGCCGGCCGATACCGTGGCAGAATACGGGCCGGTGAAGTGAAATTACTTGACAAACGGGGATAGGCCAAGTCGAATAAAAGCTGGCTGTTGAAAATCACCCTGGACTTGTAATCATTGCATTTGCCCTCTCATCAAAAGCCTCTTCACGATAAAATCCCCGGTTTGCGACCCATCGTGGTGATGTCGTTGCAACCACTGAAGTGGTAACTATTAGCGTACTTTTGACCGTGCTGGAGAAACGACATGCTCGTTGGACTTCGCAGAAAAACACACCTCGGCATGACCCTCGTCGAGATGTTAGCCGCCATGGCTGTAACGTTGATCCTGATCCTGGCCCTGGCCCAGGTTTTCCAGATTATCGGAGATAACGTGGCCGATGGCCGAGCAATCGTGGAAATGTCCAGTGCGATTCGCGATACGGCAAATCGACTCCAGGATGACCTGGATGCCGTGACCGTACCCGCACGCCCCTGGCCAGAACCGGGCTCCGGACTGGGTTACCTGGAATACCTGGAAGGAGCGGGCTTTGACCTGGCACCTAATTTCGCTCTCTGGGATGCCGCCAACCCGCTAAAGTCAGCCTCGATTATCGGTGACAGTGATGACGTGCTGGCCTTCACGGTGCGCAACACGGGACAACCGTTCGTGGGACGACTCAATGGAAATACGATTCGCTCCAACGCCGCTGAAATCATCTGGTGGCTGGAACCGAGTGATACCAACCGAAATGGACAATGGGATTGGAAACCACTGGAGGGACTTCGGGAAACATTTAGCTTGCGTCGCCGAGTCCTGCTGATCCTGCCTGACCAGGTAAACCTGCCCGCGGGTGTCTCGCCCAAGCAGTTTCACAGAGGCAACGACCTGTCCGTAAGACAGGAAGGCGGACGACTGGTTGCAAATTCACTGGCCGACCTGACGAAACGTCAAAACCGTGCTGGCCACGTTCCCGAGTCGGGAACCGGACCCGTTCCGAACAATTTCCCCTACCCCATCGTCCCCGCCATGGTTCCCGGCAGCCTGGCGATCAACGCCAACTCGCTGATGCCCAAGCAGGGTGAGATGTTCCTCGGAGAAGATATTATCCTCTCGGATGTCATTGGCTTTGACGTCAAGCTTTTCGATCCGACCGTACCGCTGGTCGCCGATAGCAACAACCTCGATACGGTGGTCCCCGGCGACCCCAGTTTTAACCCCACTGCCACGGCCCTGGGATTTGGTGGATTTGTTGACCTGGGGTTCCTGCGTTACCAGCCTGGCGTCAAGTCCTTGTTTGCAGGACGTCCTCATACGAAGTCCCAGTTAAAACAACTGGTCTACGATACTTGGTCCCTGGACTACGAGTACGATGGATTCAACCAGGATGGTGGCGTCCTTGACCAGGGCACCAACGGGCTGGATGACAACGCCAGTCTCGGCGTGGATGACCTGGGCGAACGGGAAACCTCGCCCCCCTATCCTCATCCCCTGCGAGGCATCCAGATTATTATCCGCACCCTCGATCCCGACAGTCGACAGGTACGACAAATCACCGTAACCAGCGACTTCACCCCGGAATAAATCGTCTCGTTACAAGACACCCTGGATCGCGTGGACAAACCTGGCTACCCAACGCCCCCCTCAGAATCCGATGCATACCATTCGTCTTCACGGTCCCTGGAATTACCTGCCTCTCTGCAGAACAACATGGACCGCCGAGGGGACCTCGATCGAAACCGAGGGAGTGGTTCCACCCGGTGGTCGCTTGAACATGCCTGCCGACTGGCAATCGATCCTGGGAAACGATTTTTTCGGGCGTGTCCGATTCGAGCGACATTTCCACTGTCCCACGGGGCTAACCGAGCAGGACCAGGTTTTCATCGCGATTGAACAAGTGGATGCACTGGGTTCGGTACAACTCAATGGCCAGCACCTGGGAGACATCCCGGCAACTGCCGGCCCCACTCGCTTTGACATTACGATCCTGCTACAACAGCGCAACAGACTGGAAGTCGTCGTCGACCTGCCGCTGCTGCACGCGGATAGTGCTCCCCTGGAACGTCCCGGACGAGAACAACTGGCCGGCGGACTGATCGGTGAAGTTGCCCTCCAGATCGAATCCCCTGACCACGAATAATTTCCTCCATCACCCTGGGAGTCCCTGATGCCACTTCCGTTGCTGCCCCCGTTACCAGGAACCGTGTTTCCCAACTTGAATCACCAGGTCCGGATTTCTCTTGCCATACTGTTGCTGCTGGTTACCGTCAGCGGCTGCACGGGATCCAGCACGACCGAGGAAAACAGGCCCCCAGACGCCTCCTCCCAGGACACCGGGAAAACCGCGACAGCGGCCAAGAAACCTGCCGTTGAAAAAAAGAAAGATCCGCCACCGGCAGTGGCGCAGGTTCCGGCACCCGCCCCCTTACCACTGTCGGATGCAGAACTAGCGGATGGTTGGATTCGCTTGTTTGACGGCAGCACCCTGTTCGGCTGGCAGGCAACGACCGATGCCGATTGGCAGGTGGTCGACGGTGCCATCACGGTCAGCAAGGGAGATCAGGGATTACTCTGCACCACGACGGCCTTTTCGAACTACGTGCTTTCCGTGGAATTTCGCAGTGCAAAAGGAACCAACAGTGGCATCTTCCTCCATACCGCACCGACTCCCCAGGATCCTGCCCATGATTGCTACGAGTTGAACATTGCCGATGCGGACAATCCTTTTCCGACCGGCAGCCTCGTGAAACGACAAAAAGTAAACGGTTCCTTTGACAGCACAGACTGGCAACGGTACGAGATCACCGTGCTTGGCGATACGATCACCGTTGTGCTCGATGGCCAGGAAATCCTCCAACACCAGGATGCAAAACCGCTCCAGCGAGGACTCATTGGCCTGCAACTGAACGAGGGCCTGGTCGCCTTTCGAGATATCAAGCTCAAGCCACTGCAACTGGCCCCCCTCTTCAATGGCAAGGATCTGACCGGCTGGAAAAGCTACCCGGAGATGGCCAGCAAATTCACGGTAAACGACCAGGGATGGTTAAACGTCCAGGACGGTCGAGGGCAGTTGGAAACTGAGCAGATGCTGGGGGACTTCATCCTGCAACTGGAATGCATCACCCATGCCGCCGAGCTGAATTCGGGAATTTTCTTCCGTTGTATTCCGGGCGACGTGATGATGGGCTACGAATGTCAAATCCACAATGGCGTCGAGAACCAGGATGCCACCAAGCCAAAGGATTGTGGGACGGGTGGATTTTTCCGGCGACAGGATGCACGCCGTGTCGTGGCTGAGGATCTCAAATGGTTTCACCAAACCCTGATCGTCAACGGACCTCACATGGCAGCCTGGGTGAATGGTTACCAGGTCAGTGACTGGACAGATACCAGGCCAGCCCATGAAAACCCTCGCAAGGGACTGCGACAGGAAGCAGGTACAATCATGATCCAGGGACATGATCCAACAACCAACATTTCTTTCCGCAACCTGGAGGCAGCTGAACTACCTACCCGCAGCACGCCATCCATTCCCTAAAAACGTTTTTTTTTCTTACTGGTAACCTGTAACGATTACCGTCTGCTGGCAGACAACCGATAGCTGCCGGGCGAATCTGCCGGCAGTTACGCAAAGATCAAGTGACGCCTTGAATTAGATTCAGTTGTGCTTTTTTTCACAGCAACTGTGCTTTTTTTCACAGCAGTAATCTCCTGGGCGAACGCATCTGGACACGCCCCGGAACGGGCACAATACGTTTGACGTTGTGTCCAATCGTTGATTAGTCTCAAGGGTAGCTTTTCTTGACTCCTCTTCTTGATCTTCACTTTCACGCATGGAGTTCCCATGACAATCCGCACGATCCTACAGACCAAGGGTAACCAGGTTTTCACGACGGAACCGCAAGAGAAACTTGCCGTCGTCGTCAAGCAACTTGTGTACCATCGCTGTGGTTCCCTGCTGGTCTGTCGCGGTGAAGAACTGGTGGGCATTATCACCGAGCGTGACATCCTGCGTGCCTCGGCCACGGAAGGATACAACCTGGAAACCACCACGGTTGCTGAATTAATGACGACCGACCTGGTCACGGGAACTCTCGATGATTCGATCAGTGAAACCATGGGGTTGCTAACCGAACGCCGCATTCGCCATCTCCCTATCCTTGAAGACGGCAAACTGGCTGGCATGATTTCCATCGGTGACGTGGTCAAAGCCCAGTACGCCAAGCTCAGCATCGAGAATCATTACCTGAAGAGCTATATCCAGGGCTAGTCTCATCCACTCGTGGCAGAGCCGTTCAGTTGATGGCTTTTCGCAACTCGATCGGCAACTGGAAATGCACTTGCTCTTCACGGATGGTCCGTATCTCAACCGTGGCATCGTGGTGTTCTTGTAGATAATCCACGCAATCTTCAACCACGGATTCCGGCGCACTGGCTCCCGCGGTAATCAACACGGTATCCACCCCGGAAAACCAGTCCGAGTGAATATCCTGCACCCCATCAATCAGGTGCGCCGGGACTTGCAGTTCCTGGGAAATCTCCTTCAAACGCTGGCTGTTAGAACTGTTCTGGCTGCCAAGAACCAATACCAGGTCCGCTTCCTCGGCTAACAGGCGCACCGCTTCCTGGCGATTTTGAGTCGCGTAACAAATATCCTGTTTCGGTGGAGAGGCAATCTGTGGAAACCGTGATTCCAGTCGACGAATAATCCGACTGGCATCATCCACGCTCAACGTAGTCTGCGTGAGGTAAGCGATCTTGGAATCCGCGGGAAACTCCAACTGATCGACCTCCTCCTCTGATTCCACGAGTACGATCGCCTCCGGCGCCTCACCCATCGTGCCCACGACTTCATCATGCCCCTCGTGACCGATCAACACGATAATGTAACCAAGTTTTGCAAAGCGAATGGCTTCCAGGTGCACCTTGGTCACCAGGGGACAGGTTGCGTCAATGGCCAGGAGGTCACGCGCCTTGGCCATCTCCCGGATCTCCGGGGAAACACCGTGCGCGGAAAAGAGCAGATGCGATCCTGCTGGCACCTCGTTTAACTCATCGACGAAAACAACGCCACGAGCGGTAAACGATTCGACCACGAAGCGATTATGAACAATTTCGTGGTAGACATAGATGGGTGCCCCGAAGGCATTCAAGGCCATGTCCAGGCATTCAATCGCCATGTTCACACCGGCACAACAGCCGCGCGGCGCCGCCAAGATTATTTTCATGCGATCATTCTCGTTAACCCACAACCTACATCTGTCTATCTTAAATCAGGTCCACCCATGAGGACAAGCGACTGATCCGCAGTTCCACGGTGATCCTTAACTCGAGGAGATGTTCTCTCCCCCTTCATTCCACTGTTGCAATTGCTCAATCATGCCCAGTAGGAAACGCCCCAGTCGGTCCGACAACTGCCTGGTCTGCTTTTTCCGCTGCCACATGTCCTGGATACTGCCCGGCCGTTCAAACAGGGCACGCGCCGCGGCGCCTATTTTTCCAGCCCGGGTCGGCCGGCGATCCATCGATTCCAGGTCCGCCGCTAATCCCTGCGCCACGTCCCGATCAATGATACGGGCTGACAGGAATGGCACCTGTTCTCGGCGACAGACTTCTGCCACGGCCTGGGTGTGCGTGTCACAGGCAAGCGCCTGCTGGGATCTGGATAACGCCTGCCTCTCTTCTTCCGTGGTGGGAAATGCTGGCAGGCTCAGTAGCGAACCCATATGCAATGCCGGACTTGCCTCGACATCCGCTTTATCCGCATGGCACTCCACGGGCCATGTCTCTCCCTGTTGGTTGCAAACCTGGTCAGGCATTACGATGTGACCAATTTCCACTTCAGGGTGCAGGCTGGCCGCGAATCCTGTCGCGATAATCCAACGTGGGCGCCGCATGATAATCAGGTCACGTGTGGCTCGCCCAGCACGTTCAAATCCCCCCCCTGTTTCTGCAACCACAACCGGAGACTGCTGCCAGGTACCACAGTGTTCCAGTAACGAGACGCAACGGGTTGTCACGCGGTCAGCCAGCTTGGCTTTCAGACCCGCAGCCTCCTCGGCATGCGCAAAAACAAAGGCCAGACTACCCGGTACAATCCTCTCGGTGGCTGGCTGCTGCTCAGATGTCATCAAGGAGTTTCCTGCCCGTTTTCTCTTTCGCCAGTCATTTCCACGGCCCGGTGCCCGACTTCAAATAGTTCCCCTTCCTCTGCCGGCATATCGATCGGCATGGGACGCAGGATACCTTGTCCCACCAGTTCCCCTCGCACCAGGTCTCGTACCACGTAATCAGTGAACCCGTAATTACCCGGCTCACGATAGCGATCAATGAGACTCCAGTAAACAAAGACATGCGTGATCCCCTCGCCCCGGAGGGCCGCCAGTCGCTCCTCGGCATCTCGACCGCGTATCAACCGCTCGAAAATACATTCGTCGAAACAGGTGTTGTAAAGGACCGGCACCCGTAAATCAAATGGCTCCGCATCACCAACCAGCAAGACCTTTCCCGCCGTCGGGGACACATGTCGATTCAGGTAGCGATGCAGGTGTGCATGAGAACTGGCTTCAAATTCACCAGCGACTGCCGGACCATCTCGTAACGGTCCCAGTCCCACCAGGAAACGGTTGTCTCCCAGTAACGACGAACTGCCCGCCAGCGTGCCAAACAGGGTCGCCAACAGCAGCAGGGATGGCAAGATGGGAGCGGGAGCCGTTCGACACAACTGGACACTGCCCAACCCCGTCAGCAAGGCAACCAGCGGTAACATCGGTACCCAGAAACGTTCAATGCGATGGGTCAACAACCACCAGGCCAGAAACGTATAAGCTACCAGGACTGCCAGCCACCATACTTCCGAGCGTCGCCATCCCCAGGCCAAGGATAACAGAGCAAGTGGTACCAGGAGTGGACTCTGCCAACGATCACTACCAGCGAATCGAACCAGCGCGGTACCGAATTCCCTGACACGGTACCGTTGGCCCGTCGCATCCACGGGTACCTGGTGAGCCCGTTTCCACTGTGCGATCCGATCCGGGGTACGCGTCTTGCCGCCAAACCAGTTACTCAACAAGGGATACGTCGGGTTTTCTGCCATGACGGCATTCTTGGCAAACCAGGGACCGCATCCAACGACCGTTGCCACCACGAAAACCAATGCCACTCGAGGGGCCGCACGACCTGCCTGGATCACCAGGTAAACCAGCACGGGCAACACCACCATCAGCAACGCCGGATACTTACAGGCGACCGCGCTGCCGGCAAAAAATCCCGCCAAGCCGCTCCATGCCAGCCTGCCAGGTTGCTGTCGGGCCAGGTAAGCCGCGTAAACGGCCATCAACCCATAAAACCCAACAGCCAGTTCAACCAAACCATTGACAGAAACATGCAACACCCAGGGGGTCGCCAGGAAGATCACGGCACCGGCCAACCCCGCGCTCGCAGAGAACCATCGACGGCCAAACAGGTAGATCCCCCAGGTTGTCAACAATCCAAATAACGCAAGGATCGTCTTGCCAACCATCGCACCCCACCAGCTATCGTTTTCACCCGGCCAGATCGCCATCGCCGGGACACTCAAAATCTCTGCACCAAGCGGCATATTGCCATAGACATTGTGAGGTAAGAATTCCACACGCCCCGCCTCGTACCACTCCCGGGGCACCTGCAGGTGATACTCCCGCACATCAAAATCCTGCGGTGGCAACATGCCTCCCAGTAACACAACCAGGCCCAGCGGCACGAGCAGCCAAAGCCATCTCGTCGATAGACGATCCAACCGAGCATCCATCTCCATGGCGATCCCGAGCGTCTCTTCCGGCAATTTTCCCAAGCCGCTTTTCAGGAAAACCAGCTCTACCAGGACGGGTAAGACGAGCAGGCCAATAAACAGGTTACGAGCTTGCAGCAAACCCATGCAACCCAGCAACAAGGTCACCAGGGATAGGCAACTCAAGCCAATCGCCAGTGAGAAGAGGCCCCTTTCCGCTCGCGATAAATCCGCGCTGACCTGGCAAGGTCGCAAGATGAATCGCCCCCAGGCAACGGCTCCCAGCAGGATCACGGTGGTCAATAGCAGTAGTGGCACGCGGTCCAGTACAGAAACCCGTGACCAGTCTCCGCCGGCCCATTGCCCGATCAATTCATCCGGCACCAACAGGAACCAACACACGGTCTGGTGAAGCCGATCGGACGCCAAGAAGAAGACCAGCGATCCGGCCAGGAAAACCCAGGCCAGGATATTCCACGGGACACCCTTCGGTGCTTGGGCAGGGCGTTTTCCCTGGCTGGTTTTACTCGTCACACCTGTTGTCATCATATACCGGTTTAATACGTACAAGAGTCACATCCGGAACTCGCTTGCGATCCTTACCTGTTCACATCTTGCGAGAGGATCTTCACCCTGTGTCAGGATACCCTGCCCACGAGAAATAGACGAACCCGTTTCTGATCGATCTCGACTCTCTCCCTGTCTGCAGTGGGGTTACAAGAAACCTGGAAAGTTTGCTGGCACTCGCTTATCCCTAAGCTATAGTTGCGCAAAGCAGGGTCAGACAAGGCCAATTACGCCCATTATACAAGCGATCCAGATTCCTGTTCACGTGGTCTTCGGGGACCACGTGAGGGAATTCCGATACCATCCCCGGAGTGAGCTTGCGTCGATGTCCAATCCACAAAAACTCGAGGGCATTTTTACGCCTAATATCGTTCCCCTGGATGACCAGGGAAACATCAATGAATCAGAGACACGTCGCTACGTGGACTGGTTGATCGATCATGGCGTTCATGGCCTCTACCCCAACGGATCGACCGGTGAATTCACTCGTTTCACTGCCGAAGAACGTATTCGCATCATTGAAATCATCGTTGACCAGACCCGTGGTCGAGTTCCTGTCCTGGCCGGGGCAGCCGAAGCGAATGCTCGCGAGACCATTCGCGCCTGTGAGCGTTATAGCCAACTGGGAGTACGCGCGGTGGCCATCGTCTCACCGTTCTACTACAAGCTCAGCCCGGATGGCGTCTACGCTTATTTCAAGGAAATCGCCGACCATTCCCCCGTCGACGTGACTCTCTACAACATTCCCATGTTCGCCTCTCCGATCGATGTACCAACCGTACAACGCCTGTCCGAAGAATGCCCACGAATCGTTGCCATCAAGGACTCTTCTGGAGATCTACCGCACATGATGCGCATGATCGAAAAGGTTCGTCCGAATCGACCGGAATTCAGTTTCCTGACCGGCTGGGATCCGGCGCTCATGGCCATGATGCTCATCGGCTGCGATGGAGGCACCAATGCCACCAGTGGTGTGGTACCAGAAATTACTCGCAAGCTCTACGACCTCACGCGTGCCCAGGAGATCGACCAGGCCTGTGACCTGCAGTATCGATTGCTGGCCCTGTTTGATGCCATGATTTACTCCTCGGAATTCCCTGAAGGGTTTCGAGCTGCCCTGCAGCTGCGCGGCATCCAGACCGGGCGAGGCCGACAACCCCAGTCAATTGTTCAACAATCGGAACTGGAAACGCTGAGCGAACAGCTCCAGTGCCTGCTCGCTTCTGAAGGTTTTACCGCCGAACCCAGTAGCGGATGCAACGATTCATCCGGTACCGATCCACTGCAGATTGCCCGGATCGTCCAGAACGTGCTCGGAGAACTGCAGCGACAGGGAATCGCCTGAAACCACGATCTACCCGTCCCAGCAATCAAAGAAGCACCGGGTATCGTTCACCCCGCCGACGATACCCGGTGCACAAGCCATTCAGTCGCGTCCTGACTGGCAAGTATTCATGCTTCTCCCTACGGAGTCAGGTAACGAACAAAGTTCCGTAACGGCTGCCCGGGAACGTAAACCTTTGGCTGGCCCAACATCCCCTGCCCCATCTGGTAGTTTTCCGGAACACTCCCGAGTGACACGATCGGACGATACCGAAGATTAGTCGCGTAACCAGCAGCCGAGGAGCGAGCGTAAGGATCCACCGTCGTTGGCTGCGTACCTGCACAAGGGATGATACGTACGGCTGACGAAGCCGGCATCCGTTGTCCTCCCAGCTGAGGAACCTGGTTTGCTGCACGCTTTGGTTGCCAATAAACGGCCGGCTGCAATGCCGTGGTAGCCGGCTGCGACACAGGTTGCCACTGGGCATTAGGAAACGCTGCCGCAGGAATCCCTGCAGGCGACATCACCTGCCACTGACCCATCGGCTGCATGGCCATGGCTCCCGGCTGCATCACCGGCTGCCAGGCCATCATCACGGGAGCCGTCCCCGCATAGGCCGGGCGCATCATCTGCCCCTGCGACGTCAAGGGCATCGATGCCATCACCGGTTGAGAAACAGGCTGCCAGGTCATCGCCGGTTGCACCACTCCAGCCGGACTCGACAAGGGTCGTGCCACCATCGAAACAACCTGCTGCGGTGCCCGCGAAAGCGTCGCTGGAACACGCTGCCAGGCGATTGTTTCCGTGGGGATCTCCTGGGCATTCCCATAAACAGCCATGAGTAACCATCCATAGAACGCACTGTAAGTTATTGCGTTTCTCATCGTATTGATCCTTTCCATTCGTAGTCTCTGCGGGATCAAGCAACCCAGTGCCAATCATATGCAACCCTCGTGCCAAGAATGACTTTCAGGCTTTCCAGGAGACCCGGCAACTAACCCATTCACAGCTTGCAATCACAACCATATTGCTTCAAATCAAGTACGAAACAAAACGTTACCAGTTGCTAGCAATGGGTCCACAAAAAAAAAGAAAGAGACCGGTCACTCCGCCCCGGGAGATGCCCGTGTCAGCTGTAATCCTTACAATCCCCGCCCTGG
>JAZADA010000200.1:0-5311 GCA_036124135.1 Planctomycetota bacterium
CAACGAATAATCGTCGGCTATCCGCATTGATCCGTGTGATAATCCGTGCCAGCACCTCCTTGGCATCAATCAGGTCGTTATATTGAGTCGATAACGTCGTAAATCTCGCCTCGAGTTCCTCCCGTTCTTCCAGTGCTTCCATGTTGACCGCACCGATATTGTTCAATTTTTGGCGAAGGTTTACGATTTCCTCTTCTATTTCAGTTCGTTCATCGATCGCCTCGGGTGTTGATTCATCTTCCGCGGCAGTCGTGATATCAATCTGGTAATCTTCTTCCAGCCGTTCTGCAAGGCTCTTTCTCTGCAGACGAAACTCGCCTGCGGCCAATTCCTGTTTATGCTGTTTTTCTTCGACCCGGTGCAACAATTCGCGGCACTCTTTACCACGTTTTCCCAGCTCTTCACGCAAGGCGAGGATATCCGTCCGTTCACGTTTCTCATCGACGACCTGTTCCACGAAAAAATCTTTGCGCAAGTACAACTCAGCCAATTCCGTCGTAGCGCCGAGCGTTTCGCGACGACACTCGCCAAGTCGTACCAGTGACAACGACAACTGTTCCTGCGCCTCTTCGATCGCTTGTGAACGCTCTCGATGATCTTCCTGGAACTGGACCTGGCGACTTTGCAGCGTTGTCAACTGTTGCTCACTGGTTGCCAACTCGACGCGAGCTGCCGTGGCTGCCGTAGCCACCTCACTACGCTGATCTTCTTCGCGTCTGAGACGCTGACCTTCCCGTTCAATGGTTTCCCTCGTTTGAGCTAAACGCGATTCCGTTTCCTGTAAGACACCCTGCCGATCCACAAGCTGGACCTGCACCTCTTCCTGCTGGGTCATGACCGATTGTACCGTCTCACCCAGTTCCACCAGTTCATTCCCCTTTTCCTCAACCACGTGTGCCTGGGTTCGAAGTCGCACCCGACAATCGGTCAGGCCTCCGTTCAGGGTTCGGCCGCTGTCTGTCAAACGCCGAACGGCACGCTCCTGTTGCTCAATATTCTCTTCCGTTCGACGCAACTCCTCGACAGCGGCGACGATCGTATTTTGTAGCACCTCGGATTCACGGTTCAATTCCCTCAGTTCACTACGCCGTGACACGAGCCCCACGACCACTTCACGAGGACCTACCACGATCGCCCCCTGGCTATCGATAAGCTCTCCGGCGACGGTCACGAAACGGGCAGCGGCACCCGTCTCCTGGCGAATCCTGCGTGCATCCTTGAGTGTCTTAACCAACCAAGTGGTTCCCAACAAATGTTCAGCCAGTCCTTGGTACATGGTTTCTGTCTGGACCATTCGATCCAGACGCCCCACCACGCCCGTTACGGCCTCCAGGTCTACCGGGATCGTATCCTCAGGCACCGGCAATTGATCCAGTGCCACGAAACCGACACGTCCCGGGACTTCAACCTCTCCAGATGCCAACCCCTCAATGAGTCGACTATCGCTCAAGACAACGTGTTGCGCCAGGGAACCAAGCGCGATGTCGATCAAGGGTGCCATCTCAAGGCTGGCCTGCAGCAAATCTGCAACAAGGCCACAGCCTGCTGAAAAACCGCCTTCCAGCTCCTCTGCCACTTGCTGCAGCACGTACTTGACGCCCGTTGCCAAGCCTTCCTGTTTCTGCTCCAGTTCTGTCAGAACACTGATTCGCTCCCGTACAGCACTGCGTCTGCCTTTCTGCACCGCCAATTCATCTCGCCGGCGACTCAACAACCGCCGACCCTCGGAAACTTCCCGTTCCGCTGCTTCGAGGATGACAGCCTGTTCATCCAACTCATTGACCATTCGCTGTTCGTCGAGCTCCGACAGCCGCAATTCCTGCCGATGTGCGTGCAATTCCCTCTCAAGTTCGACCATTCGTGAGCGGGCCAGCTTTTCCTCCGAGCCGACCTGTTCCTTTTTCAACTCCAGGTTTTCCACCTCGCTAAGCAACTGTGTTGCTTGCCTGGTAGCTTCCAGGAACTGCTGGCGTCGCTTTTCATTTTCGACCCGAGATTGCGCGATCTGGTTCTCCAGCGTTTGCAGTCGCTCCTGGTGACGGGAATAAACGTCTGAGAGCTGTCGATGTTTACCTTCAGACGCCTGGACCTGTTCCGTTGTTTCCGCCAACTGCGACCGCACATCCCCGGCGCGGTTATTCATGATGGCAACTCGCAATCGCGACTGCAGGACGGCTTCCTCGAACTCACAGAAGCGAGTCCATTGCTGCTGTCGTATCAATTGCGTCGAGACGATCTGTTCACGATTACGTGAGCCCTGGTTTTCGGTAGTCAGGATGGCGTCCGCAAGTTCATTCAACCGTTTTTCGATAGCCTCGATCCGCGCATCGTTTTGCTGAGTTTCAGCGGTGAGCCCGTTTGCTTCTTCCCGATACTGATCGAGGGATTCTTCGATCTCGCTTAAACGTGCCGTAAGCTTTCCCCAATCCGCCAGGCCAACATGCGTACGCAATTGCTGCAAACGTTCCTGGTGTTCGCGAAAGCGTCGAGCTTTCCCAGCTTGGCTTCGCACGCTCCGCAAGCGACCCTGGACCTCGTCCACGATATCGGACAGCCGCAAGAGGTTTTGATCAACGCGATCCAGTCGTCGCTGAGCCTCGACTTTCTTGGCCTTGAAGCGACTGATTCCAGCCGCCTCCTCGAACATCGCACGTCGGTCCCGAGCCGACGCCTGTAACAGCCGGTCTACCTTGCCTTGCTCGATCAGGCTGTAGGCATCTGTCCCAACACCGGTACCTCGCAGCAAGTTACGAATATCTCGCAGCCGGCAAGGCTCACGATTGATCAGGTACTCCCCCTCACCACTACGATAGACCCGACGCGTGACGTGTACGTCCGGCACATCCAGGGGAAACTGCCCGGTGCTATTGTCAAAGACGATCGTGGCTTCCGCCATATTGACGGCACGACGACCGGAAGTGGCGGCACCCTTGAAAATGACATCCGCCATATCCTTGCCACGCAGGCTCTTGGCGCTCTGCTCACCCAACACCCACTTGATGGCGTCCACGATATTGGACTTACCCGAACCATTGGGGCCTACAACTACCGTGATTCCGGCAGGAAACTCAAACCGTGTTTTGTCGGCGAAACTCTTGAAGCCGATAAGTTCGAGTGCTTTGAGCATTTCCCGAGACTGCCAATAGATGAACCGTTACCAAGACGTCCGGCGACTCAAGGCAAACGCCGCCTGTTCCCGAACATCACACCTCGCATCACCATTCACGTGGAACCCAGGAACATCCTGTTCAGACCCTACAAGGTCTTGTTCCTGTTTTGCCAATTACCACGTAAACCAAGATTTCATCGTACCAAAGAAATTCTTCTCCGACTCCCCATCAGGCAACTGGGACACGCTTTTCCCCTGCTCCTTGTTGTCACTTTTCGATGGTGGAGAGGCCAATAAACGATTCGAGAACAATTCCGGCACCGGAGTCGCAGCATCCCTGTTTTCCTGTTCACGAGAATCCTGGCCATTCACTCCATCCACTACGCGATGGTACGTGCGTCCCCTTTTTGGACGCGCGCCGACGAGCAGCCGTGCCGTGAGATATCCTTTTTTCTTCGCTTCCTGGAGTCCTTGCAGAATCTCCGAGTAACCTCCCCCCACGTTGACAATTCCTCGAATCAAGCTCGCTAAATCATGGGAACAGGTTTCCACCTGATCAGGCTGCCCGGTGGTGAACCGCGTAATCTTCAAACGCTGAGCATCCAGGCGGCGTATCATGATAGAAGGGCCTGCATAAAAGAAGCCACTGGCATTGACGGTTTGACCATGGCCATAGACCACCACCTCCGGGCGTCGAGCCATCGAGAAATGCACCATCGGCGGACCCTGGGTCGGAACCACATGGTAGTAAAAATCTGCCAGGTTCGTCCCCCGGGAAAGGGGACTGTCCGGGTTGCGAGCTCGTAACGCCTGGAAAGCCCCGTTGCGAGTCTCGGCACTGGTAACATCCAGAAGACCAGTCAAGGCATCCAGGGAACTGACATGGTCCATCGCCGAGAGGGCCGCCATGGCATGCCAACGGAAAGCCGGTTCCGATTCAGCCAGTTGTGCCAGCACCGGCGCTGCGTCTTCCTCATCCAGGTAAGCCAACGCCTCCGCTGCATAAAAACGCACATCGGCCTCCGCGGAATGCAGACCGGTCTTCAAGGTAGTCACGCTCTCTTCACCCAATCCCTCCAACTGCAAAGCTGCACGGGAAGCTGTCGCTGGATCCAATAGCTGCCGACCCAGCAGTTCCATTCGTGTAATGCGATCCTCTGGCCGCTCGGAAATCGCGATACTTTGTATCACGTTCAGATAGCGAGCAATGTTATTTCGATAGCGAGGATGAATGTCCAGGGCTATGTAATTGTCACGTTGCGGAGTTGCCAGGCCCCGTTTAGCGCCGCGGTGATATCCGTGGAACCTTGCGTTGATTGCTGCTCCAATCCGACTTGATGTACGAATCGAACTATAATCACTGGTCACGTTAAGCCCCAGCAGTCGCCCCGTACGAACCTCCCCCCCACCAAGGATAAGTGCTCGCGTTGTATCGTATTGATCATCCGTTCCCCTGAAAAGCGATAACAGCAGCAGGGGACCTCCAGCCAGGCTGGCCACGTGTCCTGAATGGACTGTATTGTTGACAACCGCCACCTCACGCAAGCGAGTCCGCATAAGCCATCCGCGATAAAGACTCTTCGTCTGGGATTGCGTAGGCAGGTAAACCTCGACATCAAACCGATCGCCTTTTTTCGCTCCCGGAGGAATGAAACCCCGTACCAAAGCCAGCGATGTATTTGGAGAAGCCAACAGGCGGTTGGGACTATCCACCTTGTGAGACTGCATTTCACCGAGCAACGTTCCTCGATGACTTGAAGCCGGAGGGTCACTTCCGGATCCCTGCAGGTTGGTCACTAGCCCAACATTCTCAACCTTGAAATAGTTCATGCCTACCGATCGGGTCAAGTCACCGATCAAACGTACCTCTGGCTGCGCATCGGCCAGGGCCTCCGTTTTCTGGGCCAAGTCCGTCGACTTGTCCGACGTCCATAACGAAGAAATACATCCCGCCTGAACCGACAGGACTACCACTAATAACCATCTCATGAATAAAAAGCGCATCTCAGAACCTTGTTCATCGTGGGCCCCCGACAAACCATGTCTACACACGGTCGCCGCTGGAACAGTCTATTCAACTCGCAACCCATCTCATCCAACCGCCGGGCAAAACTCGACGATCTTCGTAACTTCAAGCTGCCGAAAAAGATGGGATCGGTGCGGAACAGTAGTACCTGACGCGAAAACCGTCAAGATCGGTTC
>JAZADA010000201.1:0-6049 GCA_036124135.1 Planctomycetota bacterium
CAGCACGCTCGAAGGCCCGCACCGCGGACGAGGAATTGCCAGCGGATTCTGGTTTGGATGTGGCCTCAAATCAAGCGTGGTGGCCAGCGTCAATTCGGATGGAACGATCAACCTCACCGAGGGTTCAACAGATATCGGAGGCACCCGAACCTCGATTGCCATGCAAATGGCCGAAGTACTCGGAGTGGACACCCAGGATATCAACCCCCGCGTCGTCGATACCGACAACATCGGCTACACCGACGTCACCGGTGGCAGCCGCACGACGTTTGCTACCGGCATGGCCGCCTACGAGGCTGGCCTGGACCTGCAACGACAAATGACCGAAAGAGCTGCCGAACTGTGGGACTGCAACTCCGAGGACATCCAGATTGAATCCGGTAATTTCGTCAGTAGTTCGCAAACCGCCACCTTCAAGGAATTGGCTACCGAGTTATTCAAGGCAGGTGAGCCACTGGTCGGCCGCGCCACCGTGGCACCCGATTGCTCCACCAATGGATTCGGCACACACATTGTCGACGTGGAAGTGGACATGGACACGGGCAAGGTCAAGATCCTGCGATACACTGTCATCCAGGATGCCGGTAAGGCAATCCACCCCAGTTACGTGGAAGGTCAGCTGCAGGGAGGTGCCGTCCAGGGCATCGGCTGGGCCCTCAACGAAGAGTACTTCTTTGATGACGATGGAGAAATGAGAAACGCCAGCTTCCTGGATTATCGCATGCCAACCGCCTACGATTTACCGATGATCGATACGATCATCGTGGAAGCCGAAAACCCCGATCATCCGTATGGTGTTCGCGGCGTCGGCGAAACCCCCATTATCCCGCCACCTGCAGCGATCGCCAATGCGATCTGCCATGCCACAGGTGTTCGCATGGAAGAATTACCCATGTCGCCTCCACGACTCTGGAAAGCAATTCAACAGAACCAGGATGGTAACTAGTATCGCTTGCCATGGCCATTGTTTTCATCCCCAGCCAGTTACGCAGCCTCACGCAGGGCATTGAACAAGTACAGCTGGATGTTCGCAATGTCCGCCAGGTGATCGAACAACTCGAAGACCGCTTCCCCGGTGTCCGCGAGCGGCTCTGCGACGGGGATGACCTGTCCCCGGCAATCCAGGTCTGTGTCGGCCAGAATATCAGCACACGCGGCATGTTTACCAAGATCGAAGCCGATCACGAGGTTCATTTTTTACCGGCCATCGGAGGTGGATGAGTGGAAATCCTGAAAACTGAAATCGATACGCCGGCCCTCTGCCTGGACCTGGACGTCATGGAGGCCAATATCGCATCGATCATGGCAACCTGTCGCGAACATGGCGTGGCCTGGCGACCACACAGCAAGTGCCACAAGTCATCACAGATCGGTCAGAAACTCGTGGAAGCCGGGGCGCTCGGAATCACCTGTGCCAAGCTGGGCGAAGCAGAAGTCATGGCAGCTGGTGGAATCCAGGACCTGCTGATTGCCAACCTGATCGTGGGGCCTGCCAAGATCAAGCGACTGGTTGAGCTGCGAAAAATCGCTGATCCCATCGTTTGTATTGATCACATTGACCAGGCGCTTCCCATTAGCGCAGCAATGGCCGCCAGTGGACAAGAGCTACGCGTTATCATCGAAGTAGACATCGGCCTGGAACGGGTGGGCGTTGCACCCCAGCAACCTACCCTGGAACTGGCCCGACAACTTAAGACGCTGCCCGGTATCGAACTGGCTGGCATCATGGGATATGAAGGCCACCTCCTGGCACTGGATGACCCCGAGGAAAAGGAGAATCGTATTCACGAGGCTCTCGATCGGCTGACCCAAACCGCCGATCTACTGCGAGAAAACGATATCTCTTGCGAAATCGTTTCCTGTGGTGGCACCGGTTCCTATCGCATCAGTGTCACGCATCCAGGCATTACCGAGCTGCAGGCAGGCGGGGCGATTTTCATGGATCAGTTCTATCGTGACGCCTGCCAGATCGATAACCTCGATTTTGCCCTCACGGTCGTGGTCACGGTAGTCGGACGACCCGCTGCCGATCGCGCCATCATTGATGCGGGGCGCAAGTCAATTCACCAGGACAGCAATCCCTGCGTCATTATCGGCCGTGATGATATCCGGGTTCGCAGCCTGTCCGCCGAACATGGCGACCTCGAACTCGCTCCGTCCGCCGCCGACTTGAAAATCGGCGATCGGCTGGAAATGATCCCGGGCTACAGTGACATGACAACGGTCCTGCACAACCATTTCCATGGTTTTCGCGGCAACGACCGGGAGGTTATCTGGCCCCTGGAAGCACGTGGCCACCTGCAGTAGGTAGACGACGGCAACCAGCTATTTGCGTGCCCAGTAATCCACCACCAGTACCTTGTCCAGATGTGGCTTTAACACACCCACGAATCCCTGGTGTGCCTCGTGAGGCAGGTAAGCATTTAAACCTGCCTGGGTGCTAAACGTGACGAGGAAACAATGAGTAAAGCCGTCAGCATGATCTTCGACGCTAACATCGGTACCCCACTCAAAATCAACAATCGTATCGATCTTACTGGGCAGTGCGCGAAACGCATCCTCGATGGTCTTTACCTGGCTGGCAGACGTTCCATCCTTGAATTTGAACATCACCACGTGACGTAACTGGCGTTGCTCCTGCTTGTTCTTACCGGCACCCTTGTCAGCCGAGATCGCCAGACCACAGGTCATCACGACCACCACAATCATTGCCATTCCAAATCCTGTCAACTGCCTGGTCGATAATTTCATAACCCGTTTTCCCCCGTGATATCTGGCGGCTTGCATTCGTCCTGCAACTGCATGGATCCCTGCGTCGCGGTAAAGGTTCTGCCATTTCTTCTTGCCAAAAAGTAACGGTCACGGCTACACTTGTAGCCACACGCGCGACTCACTAATTTAGGATGCTCGCTTCCATGACGCAACAATGCCCACCTTTTTTCCTGGTCCTCCTGCAAATCGCTCTCTGCCTCTTCAGCAGTGCCGAGTTGCCTGCCAGTCCACCCACGAAAATACGCTTCGCAACTTTCAATGCTTCACTCAATCGTGCTACCCACGGACAACTCCAGCAAGACCTGGCCAGTGCAACAGATCCTCAGTGCCGAAAGGTTGCTGAAATCATCCAACGCGTGCGACCGGATGTACTCCTGATCAATGAATTTGATTACGACGCCGGTGAAGTTGCCGCTGATTGTTTCCAGAAATACTACCTGGAAGTTTCTCAAAACAACTTGCCTCCGATCCAATATCGCTATCGCTTCCTGGCTCCCGTCAACACGGGACTTCCTTCCGGCAGAGATCTCAACGGCGATGGAAAACTCAATGGACCTGCAGATGCTTTCGGATTTGGTCAGTTCCCGGGCCAGTTTGGGATGCTGGTACTCTCCAGGTATCCGATCCAGACCGAAGAAGTACGGACCTTCCAACACTTTCTCTGGAAAGACATGCCCAACGCCAGGCAACCAAGAAACGAGGATGGCAGCCTGTTCTACCAGGCAGAAACCATGCAACATCTGCGACTCTCCTCCAAGAGTCATTGGGATATACCGCTGCAACTGGAAAAGGGAACGATTCACTTCCTGGTTGCGCATCCGACCCCCCCCGTCTTTGATGGGATGGAGGATCGCAATGGCTGCCGTAATCACGACGAGATCCGCTTGCTGGCTGATTACGTTCGGCCCCGCCACAGCCAATACCTGGTTGACGACCAGGGACGTGCTGGAGGACTCCCCTCAGGTTCACTCTTTGTGATCGCTGGCGATATGAATGCCGATCCGCATGATGGAGACGGACTCGACCAGGCAGCTCGCCAACTGACCGAGCACCCGCTGATCCACCATGACATGGTTCCCTCCAGTCTCGGTGGACAACAAGCCGCCAACCAAGGCAAGGCCAACAAGAAACACCAGGGGAAAGCATCCCATGATACCGCCGATTTTCCCGATCAATTGCCGGGTAACCTGCGAGTCGATTACGTTCTTCCCTCGAAAACGTTGCAACCGCTAGCAGCAGGCGTCTACTGGCCACAAACAGATCAAGAAGGCACTCAATTGATCAAGGCTTCTGACCACCGCTTGGTCTGGCTCGACGTGGTCAACATAGCACCTCGTTAAACAGGGCCTCTTCCTGTTCATCCACGTGCTCTGGCAGGGGTAGCTTCATGCTTCGCCAATCTACCAAGAATGGCTCTGTTCTCAGACTGGCAAAAGTTCCCCATTCTATTCTGTAATAAAATCCCAAGAACGTTGGACGACACGTCCATTCTGTGCCGATTGGGGAGAGAACAGTTCAGGCCACAACCGGGTGTCAAGATACACAAGCTGGTGCGACTTAACCGGCAGATCTCACCAGGCTGGCCTGGATCATGAAAAGATACGAGCGACTCACCGCGAGCATCTTGATGGGATGAAGTGAGTCGATTTCGAAGTACGCGTAATCAGGTTACATACTAATCAGACCACACAACAGTCACGGAGGATTGTATGGCGATGACTCTCAGATCTGCCGAGGAAATCGGCAAGGTATGGAAGGTTTTCAAGAAAGACACGAGCAATAAAGCGCTTCGCAACGAATTAATGGAAAACTATTTTCCGCTCGTGAAATACCACGGTGAACGCGTGTGGTCTCGCCTGCCCGAGGGTGTTGAATTAGACGACCTGATTTCCGCTGGCATTTTTGGACTCATGGATGCCATCAACGCATTTGATCTAACACGTGGTGTAAAATTTGAAACCTATTGCGTACCACGAATCCGAGGTGCCATGCTGGACGAGCTACGGAGCATGGACTGGGTACCCCGCCTGGTACGATCCAAGGCCACCAAATTGAACGAGGCAACCAAGCGGCTCAATGACAAACTGGGACGGCCACCAACCGACCAGGAACTATCTGCACACCTGGAAATCACGATTCCCGAACTGGAAAAAATGGTGCGTGATGCCAGTGCCGTCAGCCTGATCAGCTTGAACAAGAAGTGGTACCAGACGGACAGCGAAAAAGACATCAGTGAGATCGATATCCTCGATGACAAGAAAAGCGAAGACCCAACTTGTCGCGGACAAAAATACGATTTACTGCGACTAGTCACCAAGGGGCTCAATCGCAACGAGCGGCTAATCATCATCCTCTATTACTACGAGGAATTGACGATGAAAGAAATCGGTGCCACGCTCGACCTGAGCGAAAGCCGGGTCAGCCAGATGCATAGTGGCCTGGTGCAACGCCTACAACATCAACTGGCCTGGCGACGTCCCGAGTTCGCTGCCGGTTAACGGCTCACAGCAGCGGCGGTCCCCACCGCCGCTGCTCCGCGTGCTCAGTCTTCCTGGCTATTTCCAATCAGGATACGGGTGGCTCCCCGGGACCCACCGATCTTGTTCGCATTGTAGATGTATTGCGCATCCAATGCTTTCGTAATCTGCTCCTGGGCCTCGGTGAGATGCGCTGCACTATAGGGATCCAGCTTACCCGCTGCCTTTTCCAGGTGCGCGGTCATCCTGGTCTTGATGCTTCTCAAGTGGGTCAGGGCCAGGTTGGAAATAGGCTTGAAAGCCTCGTTGTTTCCCGCCCCGGGCATGCTCAGATCAATCAACCGCTTCAGGTGCTCGCGTTGCAGGTTACGCCGCAAGCTTGAAATCGCCGGCTGCCGTGCGGTGTACTGTTTTTCAACGGCCGCATCCAGTTCGGTCCAGATTGTCTTGGAAAGACTGTCCAGCAACTCGGGTAGGGTAAGAGCATCCTGGTCCTGTGGTACCCGGAACTCGTTATCGTACACGCGTCGCAGTGTCGTCGGGTTCATGATCATCGTGAGCGCCGATGCCTGAACCCCCATGATCCGGTCGTGGATAGGCCAGGCTGCCTCTTTCACGGAACTACTGCCGTGAGAACGGTCCAACCACTTATCAACCGTCATCTTCTGCAACAGGTCCGTGTTCAGTCCAAATGCCGCATCCAGGAAAGCATTTTGAACCACGAAGTTCAGGGCATCACGCTGTTCCTTGGCAGAAACGACTTCCAACGGTGACCTGTTGTTCTTGTCACCCTTCTTGTC
>JAZADA010000202.1:0-2357 GCA_036124135.1 Planctomycetota bacterium
AACGGGGACACCCTGGGAACACCCGCTAACTGGTTTCGTGGTGTGATTGGACAGCAAAAGGCCCGGGGAGCGAACCAGTTGGATGGGCTCCGTGCCAATCAGTTCCACATTATTGCCAGTGACGAGGAAAAAAAACTTAGCGTGGAACAGCGGAAACAACGTAACGACCTCGAACGACAGTTGACCGAACTGCGCGAAAAGAAAACCGAACTCGCCGACCAGGAATACTTCCAGTCACTGGAAACTATTTGCCTGGAACTGGCCCGCCTTTACCAACAGGTAGAAACCACACCTGGCAAAGGATCCTGAGCATCGGCTGACAGGAATCTTCTCGCATCCTGTATCGCAGAACGTGCGAACCAGTCACGTTACCAATCCTGGTGACAAATGATCAACGTTGTTGTAGTCGTCCAGCTGGACACGTGAGCCCTCAATCGTGAAACTGGTAATCCCCGTGTTAAACAAACCTCGCAGTGGCACCGTGGGCTGAACCGGATGATCCTGCAACGCGGAGATCAATAGGTCAGAAAAATCTGCATGCGTCACGCAGGCGATCGTGCGATCAGTCGATCCGAGCTCATCCACCAGGTGATCCTTGACTTCCAGGACGCGTTCCAGCAAGGGCGCCTCTGTCTCACGAGGTTGACTTTTCCACCACCCCTTCTCATCAATATCACCAGTAACCTGGCAACCTGGAAACGCCTGCTGAATTTCCACTGCCGTCATTCCCGGCTGTCCCCGGAATGACGCGGTATCGACTCCACTGACACAACCACCCTGTTCGTGCAACTGCGTCCATGTCGTCCACTCCACGGCCACGGTTTCATGGATCTGCTGGCTGGTCTGCAAGGCCCGCAGGAACGGACTGGTGAAGATCATGTCCAATCCGGCATGCCGGGCCCACTGGCCAAGCTGACGGGCCTGTTGTAACCCCAATTCCGTGATTGGAGCGTCCTGGACACGCTGGGAGGTTGGCAGCGCATTATTCTGCGATTGTGCATGTCGAATAAGAAACAACTTCATGCCCTGGATACCCCAATTCCTCGCGTGGTTAAGATCTCGAGTCCTACCAGCCGTTAGCTGTAACAGCCGACAGATCCGTGCGTGGATATTACTAGTTTATGCGAACCTAAAACCAGGCTCCACCAGTGTGCTCAGGAGAAAACCGTTTCTCCGCATCTGCCTACATTAACAAAGAATAAGTCCCCTCGTCCAATACTTGACAGTGCTCAAGGGACTCATCATAGTGCGGACGTGCAAATACCGTTCTACATCTTCTGGGAGCCCGAATCACCGTGAAAGATTTTGAGTACTGTGCACCAGACAACCTCCAGGCAGCAACCGCTTTACTGGCTGAACATGGCGACCGTGCCCGTATTTTAGCTGGTGGAACGGACATTATTGTCCAGCTGCGAGAAGGTCTGCGTTCTGCGGATTGTGTCGTCGACATCAAGAATATTCCTGAGTTAATGGCCCTGGATTACTCCTCCAGCCAGGGGCTGACACTGGGTGCCAGTACCTCCTGTCACCGGGTATACACACATGCCGAACTGCCTTCCGCCTATGCAGCACTCGTCGACGCCTCCAAGATTGTCGGAGGTTGGCAGATCCAAACGCGAGCCAGCGTTGGTGGCAACCTCTGTAATTCATCGCCAGCGGCTGACACGATTCCTGCCTTAATGGTCCACCAGGCAAGCTGCCAGATCCATGGCCCGGACGGCTCACGGGACGTCCCGGTAGCCGATTTCTGCACGGGCCCTGGACAGAACATCCTCCAGCCAGGCGAACTACTTGTCACACTCCAGTTACCCGCTCCGGCTGCCAACAGCAGTTCCGCCTACGAACGTTTTATTCCACGCAACGAGATGGATATTGCCGTCGCTGGCGCAGCGTCCTGGATTCAACTGGATCCCAGCGGTGAAACCATTGAGGATGCACGCATTGCCCTGGCTGCCGTGGCCCCCACACCTGTCCTGGCGACCGAGGCCGCTGAATCCCTTCGTGGAAAACCAGCCAACGAGGAAAGCTTTGCTGCTGCTGGTGAATTGGCCAAGAACGTTGCGTCACCCATCGACGATATGCGAGGTACCACAGAATACCGTGTTCACCTGTCCTCGGTCCTGACACGCCGGACACTGACACAGGCGCTGGCACGAATCCAGCAGGGCCAAAGTTAATCGATTTGACAAAGACACACCCTGAACGATCATTATTGGTTTCAGTATTTTTTCCTAGCGAGGATTTCCAGTGGGAACGAAACAGCTCGTCTCAACAACAATCAACGGTGAACCTTCCCAATTCCTCTGTGAAGCACGACAGAGCTTGTTGGAAGTATTGCGTGACGAAACAGGCCTGAC
>JAZADA010000203.1:0-9046 GCA_036124135.1 Planctomycetota bacterium
GTTGATAGGCCTCGAGTTGGAACCGCTTGCGCAGCTCGTGGACCAGTTTTGATGCCTGTTGACCGGCACCCGGCCCAGAGAACGTGGAAGCCAGGATCATCCATGGTCCCTCGGTATCAGTGACGCGATAGGTGTTGGCAGGATTGGCTTCGACCCGGCGAAACGGATTGAAGGATGCAAACGGGGGTGTCGCAGTTGCCATGGAAGCCATGGCAAGCAGCAGCAACACGCTACGTAATGCGAGAGGAGCCGGACGGAGTATCATGTGGACGTTTTCCCTGGAATCAAATGCCCTGGTAGATTCAAGAACCAATCGACTTCGACAGATTCGGGCGAGAGATTAACAGAACCCGTATCTCCCTGCCAGAGAGATTTGACACGGCAGCAGAGTGCGACCGGGTAAGCTAGGCGAGACTGGAGAGGCTGGCCAGCGAGCGTGCTAAAATCCAGTCATTCTCACTTTGCTCGGCTTCGACCGAGATCAGTTGGCCAATCCACTCGGCGGGACCGGGAAATCTTACCGTTGCGTAGCGGGCTGACGTACCCTGTAACCAACCTGGCTGATTGGCCACCGCCGATTCCACGAGCACCTGCAGTTGGCGTCCCACGAGCCGCTGGAAGTAATGCCCACGCTGCTGCTGTTCCAGCTGGGCCAGCTGTTGACCACGTTGTTTCTTGACCTGCTTGCTGACGACGTCGGTCATCTCGGCAGCGGGAGTTCCGCGGCGGGCACTAAAGGGGAAATTATGGATTTTCGAAAACCCAACCTCTTCCACGATGCGGCAGGTGGCCTCGAAATCAGCCTCCGTTTCCCCGGGAAATCCCACGATGACATCGGTGGTGAAGGCCGGCTCATCCAGGGTTTCACGGACCAGCTGGCAACGATCGACAAACAGCTGGGCACTCCAGCGTCGTTTCATCCGTCGCAGGATGGCATCAGAACCACTTTGCAGACATATGTGCAGGTGCGGACAGATCCGCTCGGGGAATTCGGCCATCACGGCGATTAACTCCCGTGTCACCTCGGTGGCTTCGATGCTGGAAAGGCGAACTCGAAAGTCACCATCCAACTGCATGATGGCCCGTACCAGGTCAGCCAGTCGGGTCCAGTCTTGCTTGGGACGATCCCAGTTCCAGTCCACGCCGTAATGCCCCAGGTGAATTCCCGTGAGTACGATTTCCTGGTAGCCGTTTTCCTGCAGGCGTTGCACCTCCTGGAGAATTTCTTCCAGGGGACGACTCGTTAAGCTGGGGCGAACGAGGGGGATAATGCAGTAGCTACAGCGTAGCAGGCAACCATCCTGTACCTTGACGTAAGCCCGGTGGCGATCACTAAACTGCGAGATACCATTCGGAATGTCGATCACGCCGAATCGTCCCAGCAGGTCAGGTAGCTCCCGCTTGTCAGTGACGACTTCCGTGACATTGGGTAGTTCCGCAACGTCTTCCGGAGCACGCGTGGCATAGCAACCCATGACGACGATGCGCGAGTCCGGGTTTTCACGTGCCAGGCGGCGAATCAGTTGCCGGCTCTTGGCATCTCCTTCGTTGGTAACCGTGCAGGTGTTGACGATGCAAAGCTCAGCCGTCTCGTCCTGTTGAGCCTCTTCGTAACCGGCCCGCTCTAACCCCTCGCGAATGAACTGGGTCTCGTACTGGTTTACCTTGCAGCCCAGCGTTGCCGTTTTAAGTTTTGTTGCCATGGTCAGGGAACGAGGTGTTTCAGGCCCGGTTATTGGAAGGGGACAGGGATACGGTGCTCATCATGCGGGTGAGGGATACTAGCTTTCTGCCTCGATCGTGGCTGACATGGAACCCTTGCATCGTGCGATCAGGTTGTCCTTGCCAAAAGCATGGATCTGGTCGCGTTTCAACTCGGCGTGTTCGAGTGTCGTGGTAAGACAGATCGCACGTCCTGAATTATCGACCTCGGAGGCAATCTCGTAACTTTGTTCCAACGGGTGCCCGAACAAGGATTGCATCATCTGGATGACGTACTCGTAGGAGTGATCATTATCATCCCAGAGCAGTACCTGGTAGCGAGGTTGGCGTTTGGATTTTCTTTGCCGTTGCTTACGAGGGACTACTGTCGTTACACTCGAATCGTGTGGATCGGCCGATTCATGTGGGTCGTCCATGGCCTGGAACTTCCTTACGAACGTGAAAAGTCAAGGTTTCTAAGAGTTGGAGATCCATTATAGGGAAAACAGATATCGCTGGAAACAATGCACCCGGCGTAAATTAGTTTTTCGACGAAGTAAAACCGTGGTGGCCTGTTGACGTACGTACGGCAAGAAGGCAATATCAGCGAGTGGACTCCACCGCTGTCGCGTCGAGAACCGTGCGAGCAGCCGAGAACGGGACGGCTACGAAGAATTTCAATAGAGCTGGGCTGCTAGCAATCTTTGGCCACCCGGAGTGGCGATTTGCTGCCTGGTGCAAAGTGGTCCCTTGTAGTTCCCAGGGTTAGCAAGTTACCGAAGAGGATGAATTTTGTCATGGCAAAACTGGACACCTACTTACAGGAACAGCGACCGGTTTTCGAAAAGGAACTCTCTGATTTCCTGCGGATTCCCAGTGTCAGTGCAGACAGTCGCCACGAGCAGGACATGGGGCGTGCCAGTGCCTGGGTGGCGGACCAGTTCGAGCGCATGGGGATGGAGACGGAGGTCATTGAAACCGATGGGCATCCGCTTATTTACGCAGAGTCGCCACCCGTGGAGGGAGTTCCTACTGCGCTGGTTTATGGCCATTATGACGTGCAACCACCCGATCCGCTGGACGAGTGGACCACGCCACCGTTTGAGCCAACGGAACGCGATGGCAATCTTTATGCCCGGGGTGCCACCGATGACAAAGGGCAGATGCTGACGCATATCAAGAGTGCCCAGGCATGGATGGAAACCGTCGGGCATTTGCCGATCCAGATCAAGTACTTGATCGAGGGTGAGGAGGAGATGGGTAGCGAGAGTCTCTACCAGTTTCTTGAAACGGATTCCAAGCGATTAGAATGTGATGTCCTGGTGATCAGTGACACGAGTCAGTTCGGTCCGGGGCGACCAGCGATTACCTATGGGCTCAAGGGTATCGCTTATTACGAGTTGCGGTTGCAGGGACCGGACCAGGATCTTCATTCGGGTTCCTTTGGCGGTGCGGTTACCAATCCCGTGAACACGCTGGCACGGTTGCTGGCGTCGTTGGTGGATGACCAGGGCCGGATCCAGATACCGGAGTTTTACGAGGACGTTGACCCCCTGGAGACAAAGGAGCGCAACCAGATTGCCGCATTGCCCTTTGACGAAGCGGCCTTCATGGCACAGATCGGAGTCAAGGGACTGACCGGCGAGTCAGGTTACACCACGCTGGAACGTCGCTGGGCGCGACCGACGTATGACGTTAATGGGATCTGGGGAGGTTACCAGGGCGAGGGTGGCAAAACCGTATTGCCGGCGAAAGCTGGTGCAAAATTCAGTTTTCGCCTGGTGCCCAACCAGGATCCCCAGCGGATCACGGAATCGTTGCGAGAATTCCTGGACGCCCAGTGCCCACCAGGAATTGATTTGGAACTTGTTGACATGCATGGTGCTCCTGGTGTCGTGGTACCGCTGGATAGTCCTTACATGAAGGCAGCGGCCCAGGCGATTGAAGAGGGATTTGGACATTCACCGGTCTTTATTCGTGAGGGTGGATCGATTCCGATCGTGACCACGTTTCACCAGTCACTAGGTGTTGATGCGCTCTTGCTTGGCTGGGGGCAGGATGATGACAATATGCACAGTCCCAATGAAAAGTTTTCGCTGGCAGATTTTCATCGAGGGATCAAATCAAGTGCCTACCTATGGCGAGAATTAAGCCAGATTGAACTGAAAGACGACTAACATGCTGGACCGGAAATTTATTGTTGATAATGCAGACCTGGTGATCGAAAACTGCGCTCGTCGTGGTGTCCCGCAAAACGTGGCTGAGATCCTTGAACTGGAGACCCGTCGCCGGGATCTGCTGAACCAGGTCCAGGAATTGAATCGCCAGGCAAACGAGGTGTCCAAGTCAATTGGCCAGGCGCAGGACGAGGCTGAACGCGAGGCCCGCAAGGAACAGGGGCGTCAGTTGCGGCAGCAGAAGGATAGTTGCCAGGAGGAACATGATGCGACCGAAGATCGTATCATGGGACTCCAGTCGCAGATTCCGAATATCTCTCATCCGGAGGCACCCGTAGGGGCCGACGACAAGGCAAACCTGGAGTTGCGTCGTGGTGCGCAGGAACCACCCCAGTTCGATTTTGATGTTCTGGATCACGTGGAGTTGGCAGAGAAACTGGACCTGATTGACTTCGAAAGTGGTGCCCGTGTGGCGGGAGCCGGATTCTACTTTCTCAAGAACGATGCCGTCCTGCTGGATATGGCACTCCAGTTGTTTGCCGTGCGACACCTGGTGGCGGCCGGTTTTACACCCGTGGTCACTCCGGACCTGGCTTATACCGAGATTCTCCAGGGAACGGGTTATATTCCGAGAGGTCCTGAAACCCAGATCTATAGTATTGAAAACAGCAACCTGAACCTGGTTGCCACGGCAGAAATCACGCTCGGGGGGATGCTTTCCGGACAGGTCCTCGACAGCGAGCAATTACCCGTTCACGTTTGCGGTGTGAGTCACTGTTTTCGTACCGAGGCAGGTGCCGCCGGACGCGCCTCGCGTGGTCTTTACCGGGTGCATCAATTCAGCAAGGTAGAGATGTTCGCCTTCACCTTGCCCGAGGACAGCGATGCGACGCTGGATCGTTTTTGTCAGCTCGAGTGTGAACTGTTCGACCAGTTACAATTGCCCTACCGTGTAGTGGATACCGCCACCGGTGACCTCGGTGGTCCTGCCTACCGCAAGTTTGACCTGGAAGCCTGGATGCCGGGTCGTGGTGATAACGGAGAATGGGGAGAAGTTACCAGCACCTCTAATTGCACCGACTACCAGGCCCGCCGATTGAACATTCGTTACAAGCAACGAGGCGCAAAGGGAACCCGTTTTGTTCACACCCTTAACGGGACAGCCATCGCAACCAGCCGTGCACTGATTGCCGTGATGGAAAACAACCAGCAGGCAGATGGGACCATCGTGGTCCCGGAAGTGCTTAGACCGTGGGTGGGTAAAGACGTCATTAGCTGATCCTGACGGCAGCGACTACCCGCATCAGGCGGATTGAACGATCTGGGCAGCTCGACGACAAAGCATTTCCGCAGTGGCGGCATCTTTCGCCTCGGCGATCAGCCGGACCAGCGGCTCCGTGTTGCTGGCACGCATCAAGAGCCATTGACCAGGCCATTCCAGGCGAAGTCCATCGAGACGGCTGGCACTTTCTGCATCCAGTTGATCTTCCAGGGCGTCGAAAAGTGTCTCCAGATTTTTGCCCGCTACCGTGACCTGGGTCTTGTGGATGCAATAACGTGGCAGGCGATCGGCCAGGGCACGTACCGATGATCCGGTGTGAGCCATGGCATCCAGTACCAGCGCCATGCCGACAAAGCTGTCTCGCACGTAACCGACCCTGGGGTCAATCGGTCCACCATTTCCTTCACCCCCGAAAGAGGCTTGTCGGGCCAGCATGACATCGACCACGTTGGCTTCCCCAACCGCGGAACGCTCGAAGGTTACACCATGCTGTCGAGCCAGGTCCTCGATCATTAAGCTCGAGGCGCAATTGGTCACGATGGGACCAGGTTGTTGTTGCAGGACATGATCTACACAGAGGGCCAGCGTGTATTCCTCGCCGAGGTAAGTTCCCTGGGCATCAATGATCGCGAGCCGATCGGCATCGGGGTCCTGGCAGAAACCGATATCGACTCCCACGTTGGCGACCGCCTGGCAGATACTGGCCAGGTTGGTGGCTGTCGGTTCCGGGGTATGTTGAAAATTCCCGTGTGGTTCTTCGCCGAGCAAGTGCACCTGGCAACCAAGCGCCTCCAGTAACGGCCTCCCCAGGAGGCCGCCTGCTCCGTGATTGGCATCGAGCAAGACCCGGTAGTGCTGGTCACGAATTGCTGTTGAATTCACAGTCGCCAGGACTCGATCCAGGTGATCACTGAGCGTGTCAGCACATTCCTCGATGGTACCTGGTGTGGGGGCCGGGAGCGGGGGACTCTCGGCAGCCAGGTAAAGGTCTCGCACCCGTTCTCCCTGCCGGGCCGTTAACACGCGTCCAGTCTCATCAAACAACTTGAGTCCGTTGTACTGTACAGGATTGTGACTGGCTGAAATCTGGATGCCGCCGGCAGCCTTGAACTTGCGCACCAGGATACCTGTCGTGGGAGTCGACGTGATGCCGGCCTGGATGACGTGGCGTCCACCTGCTGAGAGCGTATGACTGACGTGATCTGCCAACTCGATTCCATTCGCTCGGCCATCCCGGCTGACCACGATGGCACCGTCTTCCAGTACCGAGGCTGCCGCACGGGTAAATCGTTCCACGACTTCCCGGGTGAGACTTTCACCCACGACTCCGCGCACACCACTGACACTGACGATCAGTTCTGACATTGAGGTGCTTGCTCCCGGGGGTAAGGCCATTAGCCAAGTGGTTTCAGTGATCGATCCAGGTGCGTTCGGAAGCCGTCCAGTTTCAAGGTGCCATCCTTCCAGATGTCGAGGAGGGAATAGGCATTCTGTGCGGGGCCGGAACCGGTGACCATGGCATTCAGCGTGACATAATGGATTTTCCCAATGGTCTTGAGATCATTCATGTGATTGTGTCCCTGGAAAACCGCTACCACCTGGCCAGATTGTTCGAGGATCTGTCGAACTGCGGCGGCATTGCCGATGCCATAGGGTGTACCGCTATCCAGCCGCTGATGGACAAACACGATGGTGGGGCAGCCCGCTTTCTTAAGATCGGTTTTCAGCCACTCCAACTGGTGGCGAGGAAGGTTGGCGTCTTTCCAGTCATAGTTCTTGCGGCCGTAGGGTTTTCCATCGCTGCGAAAGCAGGCGTCCAGTACCACGAAATGAATTCCTGATTGGTCAAAGGAGTAAAAGCTCTGTTGGGCCCCGCTGTTGGCAATAAATTCTTCCTTGGTGAGGGTGTACACGCAGTGGTTCCCCAGCACGTAGTGTCGCGGACAGGAAAGCTTGGAAAATTCATGTTCGATCGTAGTCAGGTTCTTGATTTCACCTTCCACGGTACTGGCCGCATCAATGAAATCTCCCAGTTCCACAGCCCTGTCAATCTTGGCCTCTTTGAACCGAGTGATGGCCTCGCGAATCTTGGGTAGTGACTCCCGGTAGTGTCGATCACCTGCCGGAGCCAGGTCGGCATAATGCAGGTCGGTCAACAGGCCGAGCCGGATGTCGGGAGCAGCAGCGGTTTGCTCCGTCGCCTGGCCCAGGCAGGACCACGGCTTGCCTGCTGCAGAGGCCAGCAGTAGCACACCATTTTTCAGAATCATACGGCGATTGGGCGGGCGGCAGGTCGTGGACGATTGAAGAGAACTAGTCATTAAATATTCCTGGGTGATGCCTGAAATCGGGTTGCAGTTGATTATAGCGATTTGGTCCATGGTCAAAAGGGATTGTGGGCGAGGAGTAAGGGGCCAGTGCCCTCTGGTGGAACCGCTTTGACCTAGGGTGAATTGCCGGATTGCTCTACAATCTGCGGCTCTTCACGATAGGTGCACTTGCTGAATGACCAGGAACGTAAGCAGGTTGAGATGGTTTACAAATTCACGCTTTTATCACCGGTCTGGTGGGTTCCACTGCTGTTATTGAGTGGACCGGTTTCCCGGGGACACGGTCAGTTGCCTGGCCGACTGGAGGCCACGGCGTATTCACCGGAGATGCTTGAGGATGCCGAACTTCAGGACGTTCGGTTTGTGGATCCGGATCGAGGTTGGGCCGTTGGCGATCGCGGCGTGATTTGGCAAACCGTGGATGGAGGACGTCACTGGAAAATTCAACCGAGCCGGGTTGCGAGTCACTTGCGATCGATTCACTTCGTAGACGGTCAACACGGCTGGATTGCCGGGGGACACCGACATGCATATTCCCACCAGTCGAGTGGAATGTTACTGGCCACTTCTGATGGTGGGCGTCGCTGGACACGTATCCCGACGCTGGCGCTGCCGGCGTTAGAGGAGATCCATTTTGTTAACCAACGTCAAGGTTGGGCTGTTGGGTCCAGTTCAGCCATGTATCCCTCAGGCATCTTTCGCACTCGGGATGGTGGTCGTAGCTGGTCCACGTTGCCGGCTGGTCGGATCAAGGGTTGGCAGACTGCTGACTTCCATGATCACGAACAGGGGGTCGTGGCCGGGTTGCGAGGCCAGGTTGGTCGGGTGAACGTCACCCAAGTCAAGACACTCGAGAATCCACCCTGGGGAAAACGGACGTTACGCTCATTACGGATGGTAAATGCAACCGATGGCTGGCTGGTCGGTGATGGCGGGCTGGTGCTTGTTTCTCGAGATGGTGGCCTCCATTGGCAGAAACCACCCGGGGCCTTGCCACGATCGGTCGAGGACCAGTTTGATTTCCAGGCAGTGGCGATTGCAGGTAAGCACTGCTGGATTGCGGGTTCACCAGGATCGAGAGTTATTCATACAGCCGATGGTGGCCAGAACTGGGAAGTATTTCCCACGCCCCAGTCGCTGCCGATCAAGGCCCTGACGTTTCTCGATACCCAGCGAGGCTGGGCCGTGGGCGCGTTGGGAACGATCATGGCAACACGTGATGGCGGTCGGACCTGGAGGGTCCAGCGTCGTGGAGGTGAGCGTGCCGCGGTAGCGGGATTTTTTAGTCATGCGCAACAGGTGCCATGGGAATCGTTGGCGGCATTATCCGGAAACCAGGGGTATCTTGGAGTGGTGCACGTGCTGGACCAGGCTGCAGGTGTCATGGGTCGACGTGATGTGATTGATCAGCAGCAGCGATTGCGATAGGCCGTGGTGTCGGTGGGTGGATCTGGAAGCGGATTGATCGGTTCCTGGACATTTCCTGATGCGACCCTGCAGTGGGATGCAGAGCAAATTGTGAAACGCTGGGACCGTCGTTCCGAACGGTCGTCACT
>JAZADA010000204.1:0-2479 GCA_036124135.1 Planctomycetota bacterium
CTGAAAGCACCGCATCCCGTTTCGCCTGGTATTCCTCGTGGATCCACTTGGGATCGTCCGGAATCTTCCGCGGCTTGGTCAGCCAGATCGCCACGTTACGTAATCCGTTATTAGGACCGACCTGCAGAGATGTATTCTCAAGTGCCGAGCCATCAGGAGAACATAACCTGGCATCATTTCCACTGGCCGGCGGGCCGGCTGGCACGTTCGGCTTCCGGTTGAACTGCACCACGCCGCGCAAGGTTGCAAAGCCGGTGGGTTCCTTGGCCAGTCCGGCCGTTGCCTGCGAGCCTTCACCAGGTTCCACCACGTCGCGAATCTGCCGCGCAGCGTCTGGATTGGGCGACCAGGCATCAACTACCTTTCGCTGGCACCCTGGCAGGCAGCCAACGATTAGCAGCAAGCTGATCCAACTCGCGTTTTTCTTGCCTCTGGACATCACTCGTTTCCCTTTACACACGCGCTTATTCAAACAACTTCTTGTCGACCACCACATCTCCCAGGTCGAGGGTTTTACCTGCAGGAATTTTTAAATCCACGCGACCACGCTTCCAGTCTGTTTTCTTGCCACCGACCGTCACGGACCGCACGTAACCGGACTTCTCCTGCCAGAACTGGAATTCCCATTCTCCCGCGGGAATATTCTTGATGTGAATCTTTCCATCAGCATCACTGGCCGCAAAATAAGGATTGGAACGGACAACTAACCACGCCCCCATCCAGGCATGAATGCTACAACTGACGCGGGCCGGCAACCGTTCCTCGATCATGAATTTCTGCTCCAACTGGGCACCCGCTGGAATCAGGGGATTCACACCGGGATTGAAAAACGTATCGATCTTGGTGTTATGACCAACCGAATCCTTGTTGCCCAGGACGATCGTCTGGCCCGTGCGTACCAGGGCCACACGTGGTTCGAAACGGCAATTGAGGTTATTAACAATCACCTTTTCCTTGAGCCCCTTGGCGTAATCCGGGTGGATCGCCGGTTTCTTCGTGTCACGCAGGAAAACGACCACGTTGCCGATCCCACCATTCTTGGGATTCACCACGAGCGTTTCATCCAGCAACTTCAGCTTGCCACACACGGCCGCGTCCTTGTTCACCACAACCGGTGCTCGCTTCGGTGCTTCTCCATCAAACACGAAACGCGCGGTGAGGTGCCCCCACTGTTGACTCCAGGCAGAACCTGCATCCAACTGGACCCCAAGAACCGTAATGACAATCAGTAACATTTTTCGCATCATCAATTCCTTACTCCTGCTCGGCGACCGCCTGTTCCCGTGCGAATCGACAAGCCAAATATGGCAGGGTTTCCCTCATGGAAACTCGGTGGAAATGAATGCCAGGGATTCATTACGTGCACCCCCAGCAGGCTGGCATGACTATCGGACGATTATAAAACCCGCTGTCCTGTGCGGCCACGTGCCAAAAGCACCCGACCTTCAAAACAAACCGATTGTCCGGCTGCATACTCTTGAATTTCCGGTAATTTATTAGGTTTCTTCTCCTGGTAGTTCGTTTTCAATCCTGGACACTCGTGATCAGTTTCCGCCGTCCGCGTCAGCCGGTTCCTTCACCGGTTCCGCACCTTCCTCAGTCGCCGGAGCCTCAAGCTTAACCATCGAACGGATATTCGCACGCTGTTTCACGTACCAATCATAATTCATTAACAAATCCACGACCGCATCCAGCTGCTCTAACCGTTTACCGTGATACAAGTCCTGCTTGACACCACCGCCAAACTGCTTGTCCTCCGGATTCGATTTGAACACGATCGGCATATTCGTGTAGGGCAGCACAGCCTTCGGCTTGGCAACCCAGTTACGTACGTAATCGGGTCGCAGGCGTCGATACACCTGGGCCAGGTTCGGTGCAGGGTCCGGCCGCGTGGGGACAAAATCACCCACGATATGGCAGGCCACACAGTTTTCTTTATCCAGGACGACCTTCATGGCATCGGCCAGTCGTCTGCCCGGCTCTGCCTCCGCATCATGGCCCTGGTCACGCAACAGCTTCCGGTAGATGGCATCCTGGGATTCCAGGTGGGCCGTCCGGCGTCGTTGCACGAACGAATAGGGATAATCAACGTTATCGATGGCGGCAAAATAATTCACCAGCTTCGCAGCTTCCTCAGCTGACATATTGAACCGCGGCATCCGCAATATGACGGACGGTCGAATCGGATGGGGATCCAACAGGAACTCGTGCAACCAGCTCGTCTGCACCTTGGCTCCCTCACCAATCAAGGGTGGTGGCAGGTAACCCCACTTGGTTACCTCGATCTTCTGCCCCGTCTCCTGGGCTAACTTCCGATACTTATCCACCGCGTGTGGCAACAGGTATTTCGCCAGGTCACCTCCACCAGCGGCCGAACGAGACTTCACGTACTCCGCCGGCACACCGACCGTATTGATTCCGGTCTCGTAAACATAGCCTGCCAGCAACGTCGGCTTCCAAAGATCCATGTAGACCTCCA
>JAZADA010000205.1:0-6045 GCA_036124135.1 Planctomycetota bacterium
GAGTTGCTCCGCAGTTAGAAAACCAAGAGCCGCCAGTCGAGAACTGAATTTGGCCGTGTCTTTGGCACGACCATGCTTTTCCTGCTGGACGAGAATCTCACTTTCGATCAACTGTTTTTCCTGGAGAAATGTACCCTTCTGGTATTCCTCAAGGCTGATGGTCGCCTGCGTGACCTTGTTGTCTGATGCCGTTACGTTGCTCTGGGCTGATACCACGGCCTTGTTCTGGTTGTCCCGCGCGTCCTGGAGTGATTTCTTGTTGAAGGTCACCAGGAGATCGCCTTGTTTCAGAATGATATCCTCGCCGTTTTTGATCAGGGTATCCAGGGTCGGGTTCAGCTCCCGTAAATTCTCCAGCGTCATCTTGTGCTGATCAGCCAAATGCTGGGGGGTTTCGTTACCATTGATTTCTGCAGTTTGTGGCCCTTTCACGTAGGTCCCTTCTTCGACGATCCAGATAATCTCGGTACCGCCGCTGGTCGGGTCTTCCACCATGCAACGAATTTCCAGCTTGCCGGAACTTTCTACTTCGCCCTGTTCGGTTACGACGTGCTCGAAATCCGCCTTTACGATTTTGAAAGGTATGATTTGGATTTCCTCGGGCTCAGTTGCCTGGCTAACCAGGTACCAAACACCCCCGCCCAGCAGGCTGGCGAAAATCAGCCCAGCGAAGACAAAAAAAGCTGCTCCGCCTTTGCGGCGATGATGAATCCTGGAAAGCTTGGTCATGACAGAGAATCCTTGTACACGGAAAGGCTTTCGGTAAACCGACGGTTGGTCCCGTTGTGGCATAACAATGTCACCAGGGCAGTCGGCCTTTAGCTTCGTTAAGCAACGATATTTTAGTTGTTGGAGACGAGATTGTCATTGGCATCTGGCACAGTAAAGCAAAAGTTGTTACCGCTTCCGTCCAGCTTTACCTGTTTCTGTTAAACCCGATTAACTACCAGGAGTTTTCGTGAAAACTCCTGCTTTTGATCCTTCCTGGACAAGATAATCTCTTGCCTTAAGGGCCCTGTGGGTTGTTGATCGCGGGATCAGCTGCGGGCAGAGTTTCCTGGCCTGGTTGTGCGGCGGGGTTCGGGGGGGGTGCTCCCTCATCTGCTGGCAGGGGGTTGGTTGGATAACCGTATTTCAGCCCAATCGGACCCGGATCGACCCAGGCGCCCTCGTCATCCAGTTCCATGGTTCCCAGGTTCAGGTCCAGCATGGCTCGTTGAACTTCGTAGTTCACCCAGACACTGAGAATGTCGTCCTGGGCATCTCTCAGGGAGTCCAGGGAGGAGATCAGGTTCTGGGCAGTCGTGGGTCCAAACGTACCGGCCTGTCCCAGTGCATTTTGACGAGGTGGTTCCTGCAGCTTGAGTCGCGCCGATTGCACCTGCTTGATTGCGACTCGCAGTGCCGTGCGTCGCAGTTCGAAGTTTACCTGGTTCAATTGAACCTGTCGTAGGGCCGCTCTCAGCCCGGATGCAATGGCATCTTCGAATCGGTAGTACCGTCGACGGGATTGCTGGTATTCGATCAGGGATTGACGGTAGGTGTTTCGTTCCTGCAGGCGGGTAATGGGTGCATCCCATCGCAGGGCAGCACGCAAATTACCGTTGGAGGCATCCAGGTTGAATGGATGATCACTGACATTTCCAATGCCGCCACTAAAAACAACGTCCAGGTTGCTCTCCAGGCTGTCGGCATTGAATTCCACCAGGCGCCAGGCATCAACGAGTGAGGCTCGTGCATTCATCCAGTCGCGTCGGTATTCACGTGCGATTTCCAGGGCCCCCTCGGCTTCCATGTCCACGGGGACCAGGCTGATGCTTTCCGCACGCGCCTCTGCCTGGACCAGTGACAATTCCAACAGGTCTGCCGACAGTTCGTTTAACAGGTCGGGGAAAACAGAAAAGATACGCGTTTCCAGGACTGTTTGCAGGTCGCCTGGCTGTAGTTGGTCGCCCCGCTGTAACAACTGATCAATATCCTGGATCAACTGGTTCGTGCCCTTGGCATTCGTGATGCGAGTCTTGATCCCATTGAGTGTCTCGGCCAGCAGGACAGGCAGATTGTCGAGCCCGTTGGTATCAAACAGTGACAGGTCGACCAGGCTGGCCGAGTCATCACCTGCAGCAGCACGCTGCTGGAAGAGATTTGTAAGCTCCTTGCCGGCCTGGTGTCTGTCCGGCAGGTGGACGCGCAGTGTTTGAATGTCGTTGGCTGCCTGGGGAATGTTAACTTGTGCCGTTTGCTGACGCAGCTGGTCGAGGTGTTTGGCCAGCATGCCCAGCTGCGTGAGGGCTGTCTTGAGTGCGGGATTCCACTGGACCTGGGGTGCCTGGTTCTCCTCGACCGTGGGGAGCACGCTGATGATAATTGCACCCACCTGGTTCTGGAGTTGGAGAACCGAGTTTTGTAGTGGAATGAGTTGGGGATCGATCAGGTTAAACTGGTCGAGGGTGTTATCTTCGATGACCAGGTCAATCTGCGGAGGAATTCCCAGGTCTGATTTAAAGCGGTCCAGGCGGTCCTGGTACGAGCGACGGAGTGTCAGCAGGCTGGATACCGTGCTGTACAGGCGTTGCCGCAATTGTTCGACCTGGAAGAAATCAATGCGTCCGGCATCTCGAAAAGCCTCCAGCTGGGAGAGGCTGCTGCGCAGAGCGGCCAGGCTGGCGTCCCCGTTCCGCAGGTTAAGCTGGGATTGCAGCAGGCCGATATATCCCGAGGCATTTTCTGGAGCCACTGATCCAAACGATCCCCCGAAGGAGCTGCCACCCACGCCACCGAAGCCCCCGCTGCCCACGCCAGTAAAACCACCGAGACCGGAGCTTCCAAAAAATCCACCGCGACGTGTTGGACCCGGTTGTTCACCAAACCCGGTCATCAATTCGAGGTAATAGCCACGGCGGAATCGTTCCATCTGCCGCACATTGGCCAGCAGGGTACGTTCCGACAAGGTGAGCGTTTCCATGATGCGTTCGCGACCTGCCTGCCGCAGTAACGGTTGAACGAGACTGAAGTCCAGGAGGGTTGATGAGGAGTAGTTGTCCGGACCACTGAATTGCCAAACGAGGCTGTTCGCCAGGCCGACGACCATCTCGGCACCCGTGGTAAAGGTTCGCCTCATGGTCATGTTGCGGGTACTCAAGTCGAGCGTGTTACTGGAGCCACTGCCTGACGTGGCAGGTCCCTGTGAGCGGTATTCTGATCCGTAACCCCCGAAGAACTGGGTGTCGAAACGAAAGCGCTCGGCGCTGACATCGAGTGCTGACAGGTAAAGAGTTTCCAGCTCTCGCTGGTATCCCGTGTCATGCAATAATGCGAGCTGAAACGCCTCGGTGCCGGATAGACGTAACTGGTTGTCTTCATCCAGGGGCAGTGTACGCATCCAGTCAGGATTTTGAACGTGTTCGGTGGAACCATTCATAGCCCAGCCAGGATAACCTGACTTTCCATCAATCCGATGCATCAAGTGGTGAGATTCGGGATCGTCAGGTGGAATGGGTGGATGATCTGGATCGAAAGGATCAAACATCCGCGACTCGGGAGAGACCTCGATTCCGTAGTCCTGGAGTGCCCACCGCGGATCATAGGTTTTTTCCGCGAGCAGGTCGTAGGCTTCCTCGTCAGCTGCCTGGCGGTAATAGGCTCGATTACAACCGCCCCAGAGCAGGCAAGAAAGAATTCCAAGGGAAAACAGGCAACGTTGAGTGGTCTCACGCGCTCGATGTTGAACTTGGTGCATGCGGCGGGCCTTGTTGAATCTATTCCACAGTGAGGAGATAAGGGAGCGCGGCAGTGGGGGGGAGCTTTTGGCACCCGTGGTAAATCCACGCAAAGCATTGGAAGGGAGGCAGATAGTAGCGATTATGCCGGTCAAAAGGAACGTTGATTTAGCGTATTAGTGGAGTGAGATTCAGTTGCGGGATCGATTTGTCCGAAGTTAAAGGAATACAAGAACTTACATCGACTAAAGGCCGCGAATAAAACTTGACACCCTATTCTTCCCAACTTATCATCGAGAAGTAACTAAGGTTGTTGGCGTCAGCACTGACCTTGAGGTGTGTTTTAGCCGATCTACTTAGTAGGGATCCTCCCGATTTGCAGTAATTAAGCGAACGGAACTGATGCGATGGCCATTGGGGCAATTCTCACACTATTTTGTCTATTCGTCTTCTTGACGGTAATGTGCACCAAGACGTGGCGTTGGTTTCACGTGACGATGATTTTTTTCGTCTTCATCGCGTCCAACTTCCTGGTCACGATCGCTGCCGTTTCCCTGCGCACCCATTCCAGTTGGCAGAGAGATCATGACAAGAAGTCGAAGACGCTGCAGTTGCTGAAGAGTGATTACGAGGCCATGTCACAGGGCAATCGTAGTGAGCAGGTTGTCAAGGATCCCATCGATCAGCGTGCTGACGACATTCCGCAAAACATGTTTGACGTGCGGTCCAAGTTGACCCGCGTGATGATGGACCGTGGTCGTGTCTGGCGAGGTGCATCGGTCCAAAGCGTGGGCAAGAACGCCGATTGGCAAAAAGTCGAAATCAAGCTAGCTACTGTCGAGAATCCAAATCAAATCCAGGGTGCCGGCACGGTGCTTTATGCATTCAAGGAAGCCTTGGCTCCGAATGAGGTTGCTGTACCCGACGAAGTTGACGAGATGGCGATGGAAGATGATCCTGAGGCCGTGCCCGTGGCACCACCAGCTCCCGTCAAGGTGCCCGTGGTCTACATGGGCGAGTTCCGCGTGGTGAATGCCGGCGCCGGTGATGTAACTCTTGGCTGGACCTATGCCCCGTCACGCGTTCAGCGCATGCACATGAGTTTTGCAGACAAGACGACCTGGGTGCTTTACGAGAAAATGCCGGTCGATGGTCACCAGCTGTTTTCCTTCCAGATGGTTAATGATGTCTCGCTGGATGACAAGGATCCCGGTGTTCCGGAGCGAAACGAGGAACGGGACATTCGTCCGTTGTTTGGCAAAATGGATCCCGCAGAAATCGAGCAGGTATTCAAGATGGTTACGGGTGAAACGTTTAGTTTTAACCAGGCCCAGGCTACCGGGATGTACCAGCAACTAGTGGGACTTAGCTACCCTAACTTTGGTGGCCAGTGGGGTGCGGAAAAGACTGGTTTTGGACAGGCACTGCTTGACAATTATCCCAACAAGGATGCTCAGTCACAGTCGGCATTCCTTGAGTCGATCATGCGAAACTACAAGCGTGATGGTTACCGTGCCGAGGAAAATCCTCCCGAGCCCGAAGAGGATGTCTGGGTCAAGGTGCGATTTGCCAAGGCCTTGAAGTTCAAGTCCGGCAACCGGGAACGGTCTGAGTTGCAGGTAGATGGAGCCCAGCCCGAGGCGGGTGTGGATCCGGCCTGGAAAGGACTGGACCTTCCATCCTTCGACACCCAGGGTCGTGCACTGGTTGGACGATTGCGTCGCGGAGAACCGGTTGAGTTTAACGAGAAGCAGATTGCGGTGCTTCACAAGGGTGACCTGGGAGATGCACTGGCTCACCTGGATCGATACAAGCAGTTGGAAACCGAGGGAATCGTCGAACGACTTTTCGATATCTATGTGCGACCGTTGAATGATTACGAATATCGTTTTCACGATGCCTATCAAAACGAGATCTATCTCTTGCAACGAATCCAGCGTTCGCAGCGGGAATGGATCTTGCTGGATGACGCACTCAAGAAAACCCAGGCCGAGATTGCTTATCGCACGGATGAAAAAACAAAGCTGGGACAGGATCTTGGTAACCACCAGAAGGAAGAAGTGTTCGTCAAGCAGTACGTGGCGCAACTGGAAGCTCAGAAGGTGAAGTTACGGCAGGACCTGGCCAGGATCTTCCAGACGAACCAGGCTCTCGCCAAGCAGTTAACTGACATCAATCGGCGCCTGACCGAAGAAATTGATCGTCGCACCAACGCCGTGGGGCGTCGCCCCTGAGAAATCCGTTCTAACGAGATTTCCGTGATGCCCTGGTTGTCCCCGGGGGAATCCCAGGCCTGGTAATTCTCTCTTTGCGTCCAGGGACTCTT
>JAZADA010000206.1:0-2874 GCA_036124135.1 Planctomycetota bacterium
GGTGGAATGGTCTTGGCAGGTTCCCGGGGGTTCATACCTTGAAATCCCATCAGCTTCAGGCAAGCCTTGATACCGGCGCCGAGGTAGGGGAGCATGATTTCATCGATTAATCGAACCTGCTCCTGTAACGCCTGGCCTTCGTTAAATTTCCCTGCCATGCCCAGGTCAAGCAATTCCTTGAGAGCACCTGGCCAGATATTGGAAAAAGCGGTCGTGGTTCCATTACACCCGATCAATGTTCCAGAAAGAATCATGCTTCCGTTGCAGATCCAGAAACGCTTATCCGCAGGTACGTAGCGTCTCACGCGTGCTTCAAATCGCATGTCGTGATCGGTGACATAACCAAAGACGTTATCCATGGCAGCGACCTCTCCCAGGACTTCCGGTTCAGCAGCGGGTTGCGCGGCGATCCCAAAACTGGCCGGCGAGGTCTGGTGCATCAAGAGAACCGGAACAGGCGATCGCGGCAAAACATTTCGAAAGTAGTCCAGGACAAGTTCTTCGTGCCTGGGAAAACGAACACGAACCATTTCAGCACCGGCACTGGCATAATTCTCTGCCTGCCGGAGTGTTTCTGCTACCGAGGGACAGTCGATACCACCAATACTAAACGTCTCACCTTCCAGCGTCTCTGTTACGGTCTTTAGCAGAGCGACTCGTTCCTGCTCACTCATGGAGAATTCCTCTCCAGACTGGCTGCCAACGAGGTAGCCGGAAATCGGCGTCTGGAGCCACCGTTTCACATTGTGTTGGGCGGCATCCAGGTCCAGTTCACCGTTGGGTTGAAACGGACTTGCCATCGGAATCGTAACGAGTGGGTTACTGGTGGGGATGGGCATCTTGCTTCTTTCAAATGGGGACGGGTACCGGGTGAGACTGACCAGCGATCAGCTCATCCGCTGCTACGGTGCGACTCGCCAGGGCGGGTGCGGGTAGATCACCGATCGGTTTTAGTTCTCCAGGATCGAGCGAATCCTGGCTCGCAGGCTTTCTACTTTCCCTGGCATTTTTTCGGCAAGATTCTTTTTCTCGGACAGGTCATCGGTCAGATCATAGAGCTCGATGTCATATTTCACCTTGCGGTCTGCCCCGAAGCCACGGCCTCCCCTGGTGTCGATCAGTTTCCAGTCACCATCACGAATCACCCTGCTATCATGCAGGATAGGCGGCCGCACCTTGTGCTTACGATCGGGATGCAGGAGTACGGGAAGGAAACTGACACTATCCTCAGCCGCACCTTGCGGAAGCTGTTTTTTACCGGACACAGCGGCGAAGGTGGCCAGCACATCAGCAAAGGCAATCGTGTGACCACTGGTTTTCCCGGCGGAAATCCGACCTGGCCAGTGGGCAAGGAAGGGCACACGGTGACCGCCTTCCCAGGCGCTAGCCTTGATACCGCGGAGTGGACCGGAGGAACGGTGACCGAAACGTTCCGTGTCCTTGTCGTACCAGACGGGACCATTATCGCTGGAAAAAATAAGCAGGGTGTTGTCGCTCATACCCGCTTTTTTCAATCCACCCAACACCTGGCCAACCACGTGATCAACCTGCATCACGAAATCGCCGTACATGCCTGCACCGCTCTTTCCAATGAATTCCTTGCTCGGCAGCCAGGGCGTATGCGGGGAAGGCAAGGCCAGGTAGAGAAACAGCGGCTTCTTGCCGTCATGCGATTCGATCACCTTGACCGCTTCCTTCGCGAACCTCGGGGTGACCTCGGCATGCTTGAAATCGGGTGCCACATCACCGGCTCGCCAGAAAGCGCCCTGGATATTGTTCCAGTTTTCTTTGCCGCCAACACTGCTGTTATCCTCGACCTTTCCTGTCGGTGGCATCACCGGCGTACGATCCTTGATGTAAAAGTAGGGCGGAATATCCAGCGAGGCGTGCATCCCGAAGAAAGAATCGAAACCGCAATCGACCGGCCCACCGAGCAGCGGTCGCTCGTAATCAAATACACCAGGAGCTTTCATGGCAAAGCCCTGGTGCCATTTCCCAACCATGGCTGTGCGGTAGCCTTGGTCACGCAGGACGCTAGCGAAAGTGAGTTGGCCACGAGCAATGACCGGGCCGGCTCGCCAGTTGAGGCGACCCTGGCGGGCGGCAAAACGCCCCGTAATCAAGGAATGCCGCGACGGCACGCAGGTTGAGCCCCCTGAATGTGCATCCGTGAACACCACGCCATCCGCTGCCAACTGATCCAAGTGAGGTGTCTGGATCTTGCTGTTGGGATTGTAAGCCTTGAGATCCCCATAGCCCATGTCGTCGGCCAGTATGAAGACAATATTGGGTGCGGCAGCCCACAACGTCGCAGGGTTCACGCAGCTTAACAGGGCAAAACTTAAAAGAAGTGTTCTCATTATTTGACTGCTTTTCTAAAGCAAAAGGTGGATATACAAGACCTTACGGGTGGCCCCCATCTTCGCCCCCCGGGACGGACTGTGCAAGGGTTTGAGCCGACCCAGCTCCCGGGATTCTCTAGCCACCAATGATGCTGCTGCGAGAACGCGGAACTCGGCCTTTATCGACTTGTGGCCGGTTGCAGCCAGACCGGTTGTGTAAAAGCACCGTTGGTGGCAATATCCCAGACTTCTAAACGAACCCAACGTTGTCCAGCCAGGTTCACATCGACCACCAGGTTTTTTTCGCCGAAGGAGTTGGTGTTGGTTAAATCCAAACGTTGCCGTTTAACGACCTTACCATTCCCGCTAATGATCTCCGCATAATCCAGTGGGAAAGTCCATTTCAGCTGGACACGAACCTTTGCCGCCTGGCTTTCCGGCAGCCTGGCCACTTCTCCCGACTTGATACCATTGACCGTAAACTCGGGAATCAATACTTCTCCGGTCGTTACGAAAAACCGACCCCCACTGA
>JAZADA010000207.1:0-3016 GCA_036124135.1 Planctomycetota bacterium
ACGCCATCCCAACAGGTCAACCTGGCCCCAGTTTGCCAGCCGTGTTTTCTCACCGGGCACCTGGAACCGTTCCGCCGACAGGCTGACACGTTGCCAACGGCTACCGCCCGGTAAATCGACGACGGCCACCAGTTCACGCTGTCGCCCCCGGTAACCACGAAAGAAATTTTCATTGATCACCACTACCAGTTGATTCGCTTTTTCCGTTTTCACGTCAAACACCAGCTGCTCACCCGGCTGGCCCTGCCACTTGGGATCGTTCATTTTCCGCGTCCAGTATTGCCAGTGATGGGGATTGTCAGCCGAGAGCAAATACCAGTCCTGGAAACCACGCGAAAAATCGTCGATCAAGTCACTCGGTTTGTCCGTGGCAAGGATCCCATGCTCCTGCAGATCGCCAGGCGTGGCCGTCTGCAGGAGAGACGTGAGAGCAAACGTCTTGGCAGGAAGCCCGGCTTTCACGGCAACCGGTTTCGACAGCTTGTAATGAACGTTCGCAAAGGTAAAGAGAGGCTGCCCCGTCGAGAGCACGGGCAAGGATGCAATCCACGTGTCACCACCCTGGTGCCTGGCAGCAGCTGTACGCCAGAATCGAGCCATCGGATGCGGGTCAATGGAATAAAGGATGTGCACATGATCCACCGGCGTTGACAGGTCCGGTCTGACCTCGATGCGGGCAACATGATCTTCGGTGTCCAGGACCAGTTTCGAACGTGGCGTAGCAGGGAAGTGGAACGTACCCTTGAGATGCTCGTCGAACCAGAGTGGCCGGGTCACGGCAAAGGGTGGCGTAAAGCGGTGGTTCAGGTGCGTCGCAAAACTGTAACGAAGGTTTTCATGAGGAATCAACTTACCGGTGCGAAACGTATCGTCCATGACCTGGTGAAAATCGTTGGTGGCACTCAACCACAACAACGGTGCATGTACGTGTGGCGCATAGGATTGGAAACCCAGTGTGGCTCGAAAGAGTTCCAGGTCCCCGTTAATGTTTCTTCGGCGTTGCTCAGGCAACAACGCAAATGGGACGGTGCGAAAGCCCTGCCCTCCCACGGAAGGAGAGGACGCTTTTACTCGCCTGTCGGTACCAGCAACGTAAAGCGTCAGGTTACCACCCATGGAATGTCCGTAGACTCCGAGTTTCTGCGGATCCACTTCCGGTTGTTGCTCCAGGAACGTCAGTCCTCGTCGCGAGGCCAGGGTCAGCAGGTACCAGTTATTGTTGCGGGGTGACTCAACCGAATCGAGGTAAAGTGGCCCCGGTTTCAAATTAAAATAGCCGGGCACATTTTTTTGAGTTGGATCCACTGCCCCCCAGTCGGTATTGGGGTCCCCTGCCCTGGCGTTTTCCATCTCACGTCCACCCCAGTTGATGGACAGGCAGGCATAACCACGACGCGCATAGTATTTCACTTCCTGTAAAAAGGCACGCTGACCACCGCCGTGCAAATGGATCAAACCTGGCAGCTTGTGAGCACCCTGGGGAAAAGCATAGAAAGCAGCTACTCGGGCCGCTTGTCCATTGAATATCCCAACGTGGTAAGTCACGTAACGCAAAACCAGTCCATCTTCCTGCCACTCCCGAACAACCTGAACCTTCAACGGCTCGCTGCCTGGGTCGATATCGGCCCAGAGAGCGGGAACCGTTCTTGGCACCGGTCCCTCGGCAGCAACCACAACACAACTACTCAGTAGCACTAGCAGGACAGCCAGAATCATGAACTTGCTCCTCAAATAGAATTTGAGGAACTAATATAATCCCGTTACCTGAGAACAGCGAGGGGCAGCGAAATCGCAGCCAGGAATTGCAGCAAAGCCGACTTTGCCTGACCGGCATACCCGTGGTAGCATCGGGAAACACAGGCATACCTCACGGACGCTTTCGGATGAACCCCCATGCCACTTAGACAATCCATCTACCAACATGTGCCGTGGTACATCCTGGTGCTGTGCCTGTTGGCCATACCGACCCGGGCTGCCGAGTTTCCCGTGGCGCCGGCAGGGACTTTCAGTATCGTGGTGATTCCCGACACGCAGCATTACCGCGGGCAGAATACGGCTGCAGAGCCAAAAAGTACCCGCCCACTAACCAATCGCATGTTCAAGACCTACGTGGACTGGACGGTTACCAATCTGAAACAACAACGCATTGTTTTTGTCAGTCACGTGGGAGACATCGTTGACATCAACAATCGTCCCCAATGGACATTGGCCCGCAGTATCATGGACCAACTGCACGGCAAGGTCCCTTATGGTATCTCCGTGGGTAATCATGACATGACCGCTGGTGGAGATTCCTCCCTGTTCCAGGAATTCTTTCCCGCCAAGCGATTCTCGCAGTTCGACTGGTACGGCGGCTATTACCAGAAGTCCTCCGGCAAGCTAGAGGAGTCGGGCAACAACGCCAACAGTTGCCAGCTCTTTAGTGTCGGCAGCCTGGATTTTGTCATCTTACACCTGGAATGCAACGCACCGGACAAGGTACTCGACTGGGCGGATGAGATGCTCAAGAAACATTCCCGGCGACGGGCCATCATTACCACTCACATGGGACTGGGACCTCGCAAGAAACCAAAATCCAATGATGATTTCTATAACGCCTCCAAGGGACGCATGGACTGGAAAAAATGTCACGGCAAGAAAGGGAATACCCCGCAAGAGATGTGGGACAAGTGCTTTCGCAATCATGCCAACCTGTTCATGATTTGCAGTGGCGACCAGAGCCGCACCCAGGCCATGCGACAGTCCGTGCGAGGCAAGCATGACAACGTGGTCCACGAATTACTGTCAGACTACGGCGTCAACGGGATGCGGGTGATGCGATTCGTTCCCCAAGAAGACCTTATCGAGGTGCGCACCTTGAATCCACTGACCCGACAGTTCCCCACACGCACCAAGATTGTCAGCCAGGCGGATCAGCACCAGTTCACGCTCCCGTACTCCATGTCAAAAACCTCGACTCGCTAGTCGCACGATCGGTTTTCACAACAAGGACAGGCTACTAGACACGGATGGCATC
>JAZADA010000208.1:0-14551 GCA_036124135.1 Planctomycetota bacterium
CACCCGGCAGGAGCAGGAGGATAGGAAACCAATGTAATCGATTCATGAATACATTTATCACTAGAGATAGATCTGGCAGTTCCATGACGCTGGAAGCATTCTACCATGTTCCAGCAGAACTTGCCGCAATCACCCACCTCGCTCGCCTGTAGACGTTACCGGGCAACCGGTTTCAGAGGGCGAAACGTCGGTAACGGAATCGTCTTAAGCGCATCGCTACCCTCGGTAATTTCAATCAAGCATCCCGCTGCCACGTTCTCAAAAACCTGTGTGGTTTTGCTGGCGGGCCAAAACACTTCCAATCGTTCAATGCGATCGGCCGTGCCGAGCCCAACGTCCTGCCTAAGCGAGTTGGCGCCGAAACTACTGCCATTGCCAACCCAGCGATAAATCGAGCGACTACCGTTCTCGCTTGCCACATCAATCCGTATGCGTGCCCCGATCCCGTAGCGATTCGATTGCGTGCCAACCAGTCGGATTTTAATCCAGGAATTTTCAAAGCCTGGATTTTCAAAAAGCGTATTCTGAAAGACATCGCCCAGGTAAGCCCCACCCAACTCCGAAAAGATATCCTCATCACCGTCATGATCATAATCGAGAAAGGCAACGCCGTGACCTTTCTGAAGGTGACCAAATCCCCCAGCAGTCGTCACGTCCGCGAATTTTTTCCCGGCCATATTTTGAAACATGAGATTGGGCATCAGTCCATAGAATTCCCAGTTACCTGTCCCCAGGTAAAAGTCCAGGTAGCCGTCATTATTTAGATCGCCGAAATTCGCACCCATGGGCAAGGTCGGGCGTCGCAACCCGGACTCCGTTGCCACGTTACGAAAACCGCCTTTCCCATCGGCCTGGTAAAGGTGATCCAGTTCCACCGCGGGTTTCTTGTCCGGATAGAAATAGCCCGCTGCCACGTCTTCCACACCTCCCTCGTAACAGGCGGCAAAAATATCCAGGGAGCCATCGTTGTTATAGTCCCAGAACCAGGTGGGGAAACTGACCTGGGGTCCCGTAACGCCCAGCGATGAAGCCACGTCCGTGAAGGTGCTGTTTCCGTTATTGCGATACAGTTGATTATCACCGTTCAGGTTAGAAACATAGAGGTCCGCATCACCGTCGTTGTCATAGTCGCCGCTGGCAACGCCCTTTACCCAACCACCTCCCTGGACGCCCGCCCTGGCGGCCACGTCAGTAAAATGCCCTTGGCCATCATTTTGAAAAAGCTGGCAAGGCGATTTTTCATTGCCGATAAACAAATCCAGGTCCCCATCCAGGTCGAAATCCAGCCACGTGGCTGTCTGGGTAGCAGCGTGGGATCCCCCCAGCCCTGACTCGTACAGCACCTCGACAAATCGCCCATGCCCATCGTTTTGTAACAGCGAGTTTGGTATCGCATCCGGCCGTGACTGCCAGGCACCACGCAGCACCAGGATATCGAGATCTCCATCGTTGTCGTAATCACCCTGGACAAGATTAAGCCCGGACACAAACCCCAGCAAACCTGCTGCCTCCGAACGGTCTTCGAACGTGCCATCGCCGTTATTGTGAAAGAAACGCAGCTGCCCATTGCTGTTCCAATTGGAGACTACCAGGTCGATCCACTGGTCATTGTCAAAATCATCAGCAATGGCTCCGCCCGCCAGGGAAACCTCGTTGACCCCGGCCCGGGAAGCAATGTTGGTGAACTGCGGAAACGGAATCTCGGATTCCAGGGAACTGGCTGGCAGCCGAAAGGGCTCAGCGATTTCGTCCAGCGAATGGCCCAGTGTCATATGCGCGATATTTAACAGCCAACGGGCGTCCAGGCGTTCCGGATCTTTTTCCAGCAAACGCTCCAGGTAAACAATGGCTTCTCGCGACCCCTGTTCTAGTTCATGGATCGCCGTTGCCGGTACAGGAAACAGGCAACACTCGCAATTCTCCGAACGTATACAATTGGCTGTCTCTGCCACTCGCAGCCAGGTAACGGCAAGGTCAAACCACAAATCCTGCTGCTCTTGCTCCGAAACATCGATTTTCTCGAGCAACTCCAGCGCCTCGCTAAAGGCCTCGACGGAGCGCATGTTCTCACCAACGGTCAGGCCGTGATAACCAATCGTAAAGTTCAGATCATACCGTTCCTTGAATGCTCCACCGGGAGTGCGTTTCAACTGCTGCTCAGCTCGATCAAACAGTCCGCGACCAAAATGCGGGTGATCGCCCTGGCTTTCACGGTGATATTCGACCAACCGTTCCAGGGTTCGCTGCGTGTCACTTAGCGGTTGAACAGCTTCCGGGGATTCCGAACTACAGCCGGAAATCAGCAGCAACAACAGGCTCCAGGTCGTACGTTTCACAACAGTGTCCCAGCGAAAGTGATTTCGACAGATGATGAACCATCGATTGTAGCTCGGAGACAACGCTCTGACCAACAGTAATCCAAGCCTCTGCCAGCCTGAAACACGTATTCATAAGGGCTGGCAACAGGTTTTCCGGCCCCGAGTGGGCAAAGCCGTCAATGTCACCAACTTTATCCCTAGTCCCACAAATACGAGCTGCCTACAATCACCCCATAACGGCATTTTACCCTCATCGTGGCAGCCAGCGGGAGGGTCTTCTTTTCGATCCCATATGGCTCTTGGAAGTATGTTGCCGACCGCCGGCATCCTGGAAACCACCCGCGTCTGGAGAAAAGATTTATGTGCTGTTTTTCACGTCCCGTTGAATCCGTTGATAACACGAAAATTTTTGCTCGCGGCCTGGCTGGTGAATCCCAGCAGATCGTTTACAGCATGAGCCTGAAAACGGCCCATGACGTCGCCATGATCCTGCCGATTCCATCACGCCCTGGAGCCAGTGAAAAAGCGGTCCGATTTATCAACCTCAAGTCGTACCCGGATTTCTTCTCTGACATGGAAACTGGCTTCCCGACACCTCCCAGTCGCAGGTTGGCCAGGGAGAGTCTCTCTGAGACGAAGTCGTTACAGAAACTGGCCATCGTCCAGGTGGGAAGCTTCGAGGCTTCCTTCGTACCCACGCCCGCTGACTTTGCGCGACTTGACTCACGTTTTCGACTGCCTGGCACCACGTGGGAGGCGTTACCTCGCTACCGCAACTACGGTTTCGTCGTTTTCAAGTTCCGCAAGGGACACCAGGACGTTCATCCCATGGCCTTCGAGTTCCCACGAACTTACGCAAATCGCATTTTCTTCCCCACGGTTCACATCCATGACGGCAGACTAGAAAAAGAGGCTGTTTTTGACCATCTTCTTTACTGCCAATTGCCTGATGATGATGTAATGATGCTGCACGGATGGCGGGAATCACACCAGCCCGCAGGTATGTTCATGCACGAGAAAAAGAGCTCTGGCCTGATCGATCCGTCGGCCCACGTGCATCGTTCCGCAGTCAAGGGAATACAGGCCAACAGCGATCTCTGGCTCTGATAGCGGCGTCCCTGGGTGACCACCCCAGTGACTTTGCGAAACCCGAACGTTGTCTGGTATACTCAACGGCGTTACCCAGGCCCGCGCACGGCGTCGGCCTGGTAGGTTTACTCGCCTACGTCGCTGGAAAGACAATCATGGGCTCGCACGGATCGAACCGCCAACGCATCCTCTCGATTCTTAGCGGTTGTTTACTGTTAATACCGGCCTCGAGCCTCTCCCTCCTGGCTCAGCAGGATAAGGCACCGAGTGTCGATTTCGTCCGTGACATCCAACCGTTGCTCAAACAACACTGCGTTGCCTGCCACGGATCGAAGAAACAGGAATCGGGACTGCGATTGGACGCAGCTCGCCTGGCGATTGGTGGCGGCGACAGCGGCCCGGCTGTCCAACCAGGCAAGAGCGGCAAAAGCCTGCTCGTCCAGGTACTACGCGGCGAGGGCGATGTCGCCGCTATGCCCTACGAAAAACCCGCCTTAAGCAAGGCCGCCATCGAACTGATCAGCAACTGGATTGACCAGGGTGCCATCCATCCCGTCGACGAACCCGTAGCCCAGGCGGTCCGCCGGCAGTCGAATCACTGGGCGTTCCAACCGATTCGCCAACCTGCCCGACCTATGGTCAAGGAACTATCCTGGGTTCGTAACGGGATCGACGCGTTCGTCCTGTCACGCCTGGAACGCGAAGGGCTTTCCCCCTCGCCAGAAGCATCCCGCACCACCCTGGTACGTCGTCTTTACCTGGACCTCCTGGGAACACTTCCATCTGCTGAGGCGACCAGGCTGTTCGTAGCTGACCCGGACCCTCACGCCTACGAGAAACTCGTCGACCGCGTCCTCGCTTCGCCGCAGTATGGCGAACGCTGGGGCCGCCACTGGCTCGACATTGCCCGCTATGCTGATTCAGATGGATTTACCATCGACAAGGCTCGCAACATCTGGAAGTATCGCGACTGGGTCATCAATGCTTTCAACCAGGACCTCCCTTTTGATCGCTTTACGATTGAACAAACGGCAGGGGATTTGCTACCGACACCATCCATGGAACAACTGGTCGCGACAGGCTTTCATCGCAACACACTTATTAACCAGGAGGGGGGAACCAACGACGAACAATTTCGCGTCGAGGCCGTGGTTGATCGAGTCAACACGACCGGCTCAGCCTTCCTGGGCCTCACTGTTGGGTGCGCCCAGTGCCATACTCACAAGTACGATCCGATTAGCCAACGAGATTTCTACCGCCTTTATGCCATTTTCAACAACTGCGAAGACAAGAATGATGCCAATGGATCTGGCCCTATCATTTCTGTCCCCAGCCAAGACCAGACGACGCGCCAGGCGGTTCTCGAGAAGGACCTGGCCGCTGCACGCATTCCACTGGAAGCCTATGACAAGCAACTGGCCAATCGCCAGGCCGCCTGGGAGCAGAAGATTGCGGCCGGCATGCGCCCAACCTGGACCACGCTGGAACCGAAACACTGGAGTACCGTCGAAGGGGCGGTGCTGACGAAACTTGAAGACCACTCCCTGTTCGTGGACTTCAGCATCCCACCACGTGACACCTATATTGTCACCTCGGCCATTGCACCCAGCGGGATAACGGCGTTTCGAATCGAGGCTTTAACGCACGACAGTCTTCCCAAGCGAGGTCCGGGCCGAGCCTCCAACGGAAATTTCGTCCTCAGCGAGGTCAACGCCCTGGTCTCGCCAATCGAGGGCCCTGGGAGCCTCACCAAGCCGGCTACTGATCCAGTCAAGCTCAGCCATGCCGTGGCCGATCATTCCCAGCCAAATTATCCGGTGGCACATGCAATCGATGGCAAGACTGACACGGGATGGGCGATCAACGTGAAATCAGGCTCACTGAACGTGGATCGGGAGGCTATTTTTGTCCTCGAGAAACCGGCGCAACATCCCCAGGGATCTCGCCTGACCTTGAAACTGCTACAGAACAACTCAGCCAAGAATTACCTGCTGGGCCGCTTCCGCATTTCAGTAACCAACGCTCCAGCCGAAATCCTCAGCGTGCCAGACCCCATCCGGCAGATTGCCGTGAAGCCTGCCGAGAAACGAACCAAGGAAGAGATCACCTTGATCGCAAATGCATTCAAGGAAACGGATCGAGGGCGCGAAACCCTGGCCAGAGAAGTCACTCGGCTGGCAAAGGAGCTGGAACAAGTAAAAAAATCGATTCCCACGACCATGATCCTGCGGGAGTTGGCGAAACCACGTCAAACGCATATTCAGTTGCGAGGAAACTTCCTTGAAAAGGGTGCACTAGTAAAACCTGGTGTGCCGGAAGTTCTACCGCCCCTGGTGCGCAAGGATCGAGCACCCAACCGACTTGATTTTGCCCACTGGCTGGTAGCCCCCGACAACCCCCTGACAGCACGCGTGACGGTGAACCGTTTCTGGCAACGTTTTTTTGGCCTGGGTATCGTCGAGACCGAGAACGACTTTGGGGTCCAGGGAATCGCTCCGGAGCATCCCGAGCTACTCGACTACCTGGCCACCGAGTTCATCAAGGGCGAATGGGGAATGAAGGCCATCCACCGCCTGATGGTCACATCTGCTACTTATCGCCAGGACTCCCGGGTCTCCGAAGCCCTCCAGAAACGTGATCCTCGCAACAAGTTGCTGGCACGTCAGTCACGTGTACGACTGGAAGCGGAAACAATCCGTGACATCTGCCTTTCTGCCGGCGAATTACTGACACCTCGTATTGGTGGCCCCGGTGTTTACCCCCCGCAACCAGCAGGCATCTATGCTCTGACCCAGCAGAAAAAAGCGTGGCCTGAGAGCCAGGGGGCGGATCGATACCGCCGCGGCCTTTACATTTACTTCTGGCGATCGAGTCCTTACCCGTTCCTGCCTACCTTTGATGCTCCCGATGCGACGACCTCCTGCAGCCGTCGTTCTCGATCTAACACGCCGCTGCAAGCCCTGACACTGGCCAACGATCGTGTTTTCCTGGAAATGGCACAGGGGCTGGCCGCCAAGATTCTCCAACTGGGAACTGCAGATGACCAGGCCCGAGTTCGGTACGCGTTTACCACCTGTTTCGCACGTCAGCCCACGGACCGTGAGATCCAGCACCTCATCGATTTCGTACATCGTCAGCGAGAACATTACCGAGGTGCCGAACAAGACGCACTCCTGATCGCGCCGTCTCACCTGCCCAAGGGAGTTAGTCCGGCAGACGGCGCGGCCTGGACCGCAGCGTCTCGTGTCCTGCTTAACCTGGATGAATTCATTACACGTGAGTAATCCGATGAAACCTGAAACACGCATCCTGCGGGACATGACCCGCCGACATTTTTTTGCCAGCAGTGGCTTTTCCCTGGGGTCCCTGGGACTCGCCTCACTACTCGGCGAGAGCTCCTCGCAGCTATTGGCGGCGGACGCACAGGCAGCCACCGACGCACGAACCTCTACCAATCCACTGGCTCCCCGAAACGGTCATTTTCCAGCCCGGGCGAAGCGGGTCATCTACCTGTTCATGGCGGGCGGCCCCAGCCAGCTGGAACTGTTCGACCGCAAACCAAAGCTACAGGAAATGGAAGGCCAGGTAATCCCTAAATCATACGTTGAGAACAAGCGATTTGCCTTTCTCAAGCAGGACGCCAAGCTCCTGGGAACACGGCGCACGTTTCGGCGATGGGGAGAAAGTGGCGCGGAGATCTCGACGCTACTCCCTCACCTGGGGTCGGTCGCCGACGATATTGCCATCATTCGTTCCATGAAGACAGACGTCTTTAACCATGGGCCTGCCAAGCTGTTTATGAACACGGGCTTCCAGAGATTCGGACGACCTTCGATCGGATCCTGGGTAACCTATGGGATCGGCAGCGAATCGCAAAGCCTGCCAGGATTCGTGGTCCTGAATTCAGGGCCACGTGGTCCACGCGGTGGAACTCCGTTATGGGGCAGTGGTTTCCTGCCCAGCAGCTACCAGGGAGTTCCTTTCCTCAATGGCCGTGACCCGATCCTCAACCTGTCCAACCCAGCGGGAATTTCAGACCAGCAACAAGGCGATTTTTTCAAGGCCGTTTCGCAACTGAACCGTGAGCGGCTCCAACAGGTCCAGGACCCGGAGATTGCGACCCGAATCGCCAGTTATGAAATGGCGTACCGGATGCAAACCACCGCGCCGGAGTTGATGGATCTCTCGCAGGAAACCCAGCAGACGCTGGATGCGTATGGAGTCGATCCCGCCAAGCCGTCGTTTGCTCGCAACTGCCTGCTGGCTCGCCGACTGGTAGAACAAGGCACTCGCTTCGTGCAGTTGTACCACACGGACTGGGATCATCACGGTAATCCAGGTACCAACCTGGGCGCCCCGTTAGATGCGAGATGCGGTGAAATTGACCAACCCTCCGTGGCACTTCTCAAGGATCTCAAACGCCGTGGGCTACTGGAAGACACGCTGGTCATCTGGGGCGGTGAGTTCGGCCGGACCCCACAGGGTGAGCCACGGGGCTCCACGCCCGGACGCGACCATCACATCGAGGCCTTTAGCATGTGGATGGCAGGCGGTGGAATTAATGCCGGCCAGACGATCGGTGAAACGGACGAGCTGGGATATTACTCGGTAAAGGACCAGGTCCATGTGAACGACCTGCACGCCACGGTCCTGCACCTGTTGGGCCTGGACCATCTCAAGCTGACCTACCGGTTCCAGGGGCGTGATTTCCGATTAACTGATGTGGCAGGTGAACCCGTCCGCGCCCTGGTCAACTAAGCAGCAGCTTCACAGCGATTACTTGCCTTCCTGCATTCTTTTCTGCAACTGCTTCCAGTGTCGCTCGATGAGCTTGATATTCAACTGGTGCTTATCCGTAATTTCACGCCATTGCTGTCGTTGCTCCTTGCTCTTGCGAGCTTTCTTGATGAGCCGACGCTGACTGACCAGTTGCAATTGCAATCCGAGTGACCGGAGCAGCACGTTGCCCTCGTACCGTACTCCCATCTTTTCCAGGCAGCCCTCGACACCCAGTACAAACAACCTCAATCGTTCCAGCTTCTGCTTCAGCGTCGCGGGCTCAAGGTTCAGCGAACCTGTCTTGATCGCTGTCATTTCCTGCTCTCCCAGCCTGACCAGGACCAGCAGGGCCTGGGAGAAATTATCATTCATGATCGCCGTACCGGCCAGCTTCATATCAATACGGTTTTGATTCCGCTTGTAGAGCCAACGCAGGACAAAGAACAGGGGGATCCCCAGCTTGAACAACAGTTCAAATAAACTATCCACGTCCTAACATCTCCTTGCCGCCAGCCCATCCGCGAACATCGATCACCGAACCTTACTGCCCAGGGCGTTTACCACGCAACCGCAACACTAATTCTTTCTCAACACCTTTACGCAGGACCGTAATCGGGACACGATCTCCATAATCACGGTTCATTTGCAAATGAGCATGCAACTGCCTCGTGTTTTTTTGATCTCGTTTTCCGTCCAGTTCGATCAGCACATCCCCCAGCCGCACATCACTACTGCGAGGCGTCGGATGCTTTGGAAACAGAAAGGTTACTCGCAACGCCAGTCCATCCGGTTGCAAGCCTGCCTTACGTTTCTGATCGGCACTCAACTCCACTGCCCAGAACCCTGCATTGGGCCCCGCGACTTCCGTCGACGGACGCCACCACGGATTACCCTGCGTCTTCCAACGACCACTCAGTTGCAGGGTGACATCGACATTCTTCCCCGAGCGGTCCAGTCGCATGGGCAATTGAGTCCGTGCTGGAAGCCCCTCCAGCACCTGGGAGAAATCAGCCATCGTTAAGACGCGTTGACCGGCCACTTCCAGAATCCTGTCCCCACGACGGACATCAGCAACCGCTGCCGGCGAACCAGGAGTCACCCTGGCCACGACGTCCTGTCGAAACGACTCTGACTGGATACCAATCTGCTTAGGGTCAGGATAGGAGAAAACGAGGGCCTTCTGGAAACTGCCCTGATCCTGCAGGTGTCGCAGTTGCGCGTTCTTCACGTCATGACAATGGATACATTTTTCCTTGCGCGGCGCGAGCATCTTTTTCATCGGTGGAATTGCCTCGGGTGTCGCAAAGGAAACACCCGCCACTCCTTTCGTCCGTGGAAGAACCTTCCTGGTCTTGTGCAGCAACAGCACCTGCTGCATGACCCGGACCAGCGATGGCTTACTCAGGTATGACTCTGCATGCGCATCACTACGTCCGCCATACCGGGTATAGAAACGATCCTCGGCATCCATAAAGAAAGACATCCAGGTCAGGTCGCCATCAAAGCGAAAGAGTTTCAAATCGATGCCGTTCATTGACTGGATCCGAACGCAAACGAACTGTTCGGCAAGACGAGCAATTTCCGAGTCACGACGGACAACCTGCCCGTCAAAGTCGCTGCAAGCCTGTCACCTTTCGCACCGAAACACAACGAACATGGGTTTACCGTTCGAGCGTGCCAATTCTTTTCCTTCGGCATAGTCATAGATCCATTTCACCTTTCCCTCAACCGGAACAGGTGCGATCTCTGCGGCGCCCACCGGGGCTACCATGAGACTACTGACGATGATTGCGAGGCTACTTATGAAGTCCGACCTACTCCTGCGACCATACATGGTGCGTTCTCCTCAACATTGACGTTGTCAAACCTGGAGCACAGGAACCACACCTGTGCCCTGCGAACCCTAGTACTGAACCTGTTCCTTGATTAATTCCTCGTAAAGTTCCGGACGACGCGTTTTCAACGTATAGTTCGGCAGGCTGCGTTCCGCGGCAAGGGAGTCAGCTGCCAGGTCCACGATTACCATTTCATCGCGAATCACGTCTCGCTGGCTACTACCGATCACCTCACCATCCGGGGCGAAAAACAGGGCCGCCCCACAGTGATGTGGTTGTGCTGGCGAATCAACCGGATACATATCAACGGTACCGGCGCGACCAGCCTGGTTTGCCAGTACAGCAAAGCAAGCGTTCTCGCGTGCTCTCATGGCATAGCAGGACGTGAAATAATCATGGGTATGCTGACGAGCCGCCGCCATGGATTCCGCGGTTTCATCCCACATTTTCACGCGAGCCGCGTGAGGCATCAGCAACACTTCAGCACCTCGGAGCGCAAGGATGCGAGCCAATTCAGGAAATTGATTGTCATAACAGATAATCATACCGACCCGGCATTTGCCAATATCAAAGACAGGGATCTCCAGCCCCCCCTTGTAGAACAGCACCTCGTCACGCGACAGGTGGATCTTACGTTGCTTACCAAGGTATCCCTCCGGTCCTACCAGGATCTGTGTATTAAAGACGATGTCGCGTTCTTTTTCACTAATACCAATAGAAATATGGCACTTGTATTTACGAGCAATCTCGACGACACGCTGCGTGCTCGGCCCGTCGGGCACACTTTCAGACAGCTCCCACGTATTGGGCGTGCAATGCCCAACAATCTGCAACTCGGGAAACAGCAGTAACTCGGCTCCTTCCTGCGTGGCCTGCCTGGTCCACTGCTCGACACCTTCCAGGACGCCCTGGATATCACCCAGGGGACTGTTGATACTGATGGCTGCGACGCGAATATCCTGCACGCTTTCCCCCTCCACGAAAGATCCTTGATCTGGAATGCTCGAACGGTCATTCTACCATATCCGAACATTGATCCCAGCAGCTTAGTAACCCAGTATAATCTGGGCTGCACGTCCGGATTACCAAACCCCGCTTTATCGAAGGATGCCTGATGAAAAACTCTCTACGTATCGCTGGCTGCCAGTTCCCGGTAGAAGCGGACATCTCGTTCAACCGGGACCAGATCCTCGGGCAGATTCAGCAGGCTGCCTCCCAGGGAGCTCGGTTGGTTCATTTCTCGGAAGCTGCGTTATCTGGATACGCCGGCGTCGATTTCCCAGATATTAGCGACCTGGACTGGGAGGAACTACGAGCTGCCAGCGAAGCCATCATGAACGCTGCCGCCAGGCATGGAGTCTGGGTCCTGCTGGGCTCGACCCATCCGCTGAGCGACGAGCACCGCCCGCACAACAGTGTCTACGTGATTAATGACCAGGGAGTCATCGTGGAACGCTACGACAAACGATTCTGTACCGGGCGCATGGAACCCGAGTGCGAACTCGACTTGCTACACTATTCGCCTGGCAACCACGCCACCATCTTTGAAATTGATGGCTATCGTTGCGCGATCCTCATCTGCTACGACTATCGATTCCCGGAACTCTACCGGGACCTGCAGCAACAGGGAGTTGAAATCGTTTTCCAGTCATTTCATAACGCTCGCCGCAGCCAGGCAGACCACGAGGCAGGCAATATCTGGAAAGACGTCGTACCCGCCACGATGATGTGTCGGGCTGCGACCAACCATCTCTGGATCAGCGCCACCAACAGCGCTGCGAAATATTCATGCTGGGGAAACTTTTTCGTCCGCCCCAACGGAACGCTGGCCGGTCAGCTACCGGTGCACGAATCTGACATCCTGTTCAGTGACATTGATCCACAGGATCATTACTGGGATGCGTCCGCTCCCTGGCGTGACCGATCCATCCAGGGCCAGTTGCACAGCGGCGAACTGGTTCAGGACCCTCGTTCCACAGATCGCCAATCGCTCTAACGGCCAAGCCGTTCAATCCAACTGGTATACCTCAAACTCCATCTCGCATGGATTTCCCCGGCTCACATGCAGCTGACCTGCTTCGGCATCCACGATCGCTGAAAACACCGTCGTCCAGTAGCCATGCTCAGGGTGATCATTGGAGTGGCGACAAATCGATTTCGGATACCCCTCATGATCGGCCAGGAACCGCTTCATGGCATCCAGGCCAGGAGCCGTCTCTTCGTGCTGAAACAACTGGTCCATGCGGACCTTTCGAGGTCCCGATTCAATCAATTCGGGAAACTGCTCATTCACCCTTAACAGCTCCGGGTGGAGACAATGATTCGTATGTGTCAATCGTTCTGGATCCTGCAAGACGAAGACTTGCTCACAGGTAACTTCCAGGTTGGCCGGGCCCTCCGGCGTGGCAAGCATGATATTGGCGGGGATTGCACGCTGGGCACGCTCGATCGCATCAACGGCCGAGGTCAGGCTCCGACTCTTGTAAAGGCCTCGCAACGTGAAGTAGTGAGGGACTCCCACGTCACGGCTGGGAGCCGGCAAGGTATTGAGACAAACGCCCAGGCCCGCGTCGTTCAAACCAATATAAGCCACCAACCCGACCTGGGTCACACACATCATGGCCGGTTCACCAACCGGACGACGCGTGAGGACGATCGTAAAGGGATCCAGTTCCGGATCATTGTCCCAGTTCTGTCCGACCAATGCCCGACCTTCCGGGGTACTTCCGGCGGCCACGGAAAAGGAGGTGCAGGCACCCTCCGGCTCGTCACGCAACTGGTTACGCACCTGGAGCAGCATGAGATCTTCCAGCGTGCATCCCGTGGCGTCCGAGATCCCACGTAATTCCTCCACGACCTGATCGTCATACTGCTGGGCCAGCACCAGGGACTGCTGAACAATATCCATGGCACGTTGACGGGAAATACGCACTGTCTTCTGAACACTGGCCAGTGCGACTTCCACGAAACCGCGAATTGCTTCACCAGCCGCTTCACCCAACTGTCGCCCCATCTCGCGGGCCGTACCGGAAATCACCAACTCGGGATAGCGTGAAATAGACATGGTTAGCGTGGCTTGGCCAGGATGGACTCGGCGTATCGCAGTTTACCGGTGCGACCGTCGAAATACTGGAACATCACCTGCGGCCGCGGGTAAGCAATCCAACGCGTCTCACCAACTTTCTTCGGGTTGTTATAGACATTATTCAGCTGAACCACGCAATACGTGGGATGGGACTGTTCATCGCGGGGAATATCGTTCCTGAAGTGAGTCGACCAGCGGATATCAATCGGCCGCGGGCCATACTTGAACTTACCGTTCGCTGGTCGGTCCCCCTCATCGGTCGACCAGTGATTGTTGGAGTTATGAGGCCCGGAAGCGAATTCCCAGACGTTTTCCGTGATCTTGCATACAAAACTATTATGCAGATCACCCGTCAGCATAAACACGGGTTGCGGCAAAGCGTCAAACGCATCGATCAACATTTCCCTTTCATCGTAAAAGACAGTCCAGGCATCATCCTTGTTATCAGCCCTGACTTTTCCACCTCCCACGTGTGGCACCATGAAGTTGACTGACGAAACCACGAACAGAAAATCCGCATCGCTTTTCTTCGTTTCTTCCAGTAGCCACTTGCGCTGTTCCAGGCCGAGCATGGAGATCCCCTTCTTGGCCGGATTCTGCTTGTCGTGCATCTGTCGCTGTCCACGCGTGTCGCAGACAAAAAAGTCGCAGTTACTGATCCGCATACGAAAATAGGAACGACGTCCAATGGAATAAGAGACGCGTCCATCCTGGGGCGGAGCCGGATCAATTTCAACACGATTCGCATCCAGGACTTTCACGATACGATAGACCCCCGCGCTGGGGTGACCTCCGACATCGTCCAACGCATTCTCGTTGACACCTGCGGTCTTCCCACCCCAGTGAATGTGCAGGTTATTGACCTGGGCCAGGTCCAGCTTGGTGAAGTCTGCCTTGCGATCCGTTAACACCTTCTGTCCACCTTTCACCTCGGCGAGGCCGAAATGAACGGGTTGCGGAAAAGCCGTGGGATTACTCCAGCCAAGGTAGTCATACCATGCTCGGACACCAATATCTCGAAAGACCGCACGTCGGTCACGCAGTCCAGGGCTGCCAGCGCCCCACACGTCATTAAGAATCTCGTGATCATCGTAGGTAAAGAACGAGGGGATATGCCGATGCCAACGGGCAAGGTTAGGTCCCTGGTCCAGGAAATGCTTGTAATTTTGCCAGACTCCCACCATCGTCGGAGCCACCTGCAAGACCTCCGGAAGCTTGTCCGGGGTTTCTCGAACCTGGTCTAACCATTGCTCTGGCTGATAAAGTCGTTGCGTTTCATAGAGCCAGTCTCCATTCAGGATCGCAAAGTGTATGTTGTCCTGCAGTTCCCTGAGCATTGTCTGGAATGTTGGCAGGGCAGGGCCCAGGCTGTGAAATGGATTCTGGTTATTCCCACAGGCATATTCAAAGCGGAAATTAAAAAGGCCGCGTGGATTCAGCTGGGG